>JAUYGA010000020.1 GCA_030690755.1 Nanobdellota archaeon | reverse complement strand
ACGCTAAGGCTTCTTGAGTATGCTCCGCCCATGGACTCGAAAGAAATGTGGATTATCCCGTCGCATAAAAATTCAGAGATGCCGTCTGTTGACAATGATTTTTCATCTGAAGTCTGGGATATCAACATAGAAGTTACGCCAAGCGTCCTGATGCTGCTTATGAAAGAATACAAGAATCTTTTGACAGCAAAATTTCCAAGCTCGCTTATTTTCGTGTGCACTGCAGGCGTATTGATTGAAAGAGTAGACAACGAATCGATTACAACCCTTGTTATGTTATTCTTCATTATCACGTCGCAAATGTCCTGAATAGTGTCATTGTCAATATTTTTTGAGTCTATATTGACCATTTTGAAGAGCCCTTTTTTCTCAAGCTTCTCTATATCCCAGCCAAACTGCATTGCTTGCTCGATGAGATGCCGCTTCTCCTCTTCAAAACTTACATATAGGCATTTCTCGTTAAATTTTGCTGCCCCATTAAAAAGATACTGAAGCGCAAATATTGTCTTGCCTGTCCCGGGCATGCCGCAGATAAGTATAGTTGATCCTTTAGGAAACCCTCCCTCATTTAGTTCATCAAAACCTTTGATGCCTGTTTTTATTCTTTCCATGCCCTTCACGTATTATTATTTCACGTATTATTATTTCACGGTATGTGCATAGCATCCTAAGGTCAAAATTCATTAATCAAAAATCAGCGACGAGCGTTGTGAGGGGTTGGTCCAGGCAATTGTGAGCGAGTTCGCAACGAGCTCACTCGCAAGTCACTGGAACACAGCTCCTTCCAACTCCACGTCGAGAATTTTGAAGATGCTATGCACATACATTTCACGTATTATTATTTATAGTACTACTATTTACACTACCATCTTTTACAAACCCAGCTTATCTATGATGTAAACAAAGAAAATTTTTGATTTTGTCTCTATTCTTTGGCAAGCCACTTTGCCGTTATATTTCAGGTCTTTTCTCAGCTGTCTTGGAACTAGAAAATATTTCGTCGCATCATTTTGGCCGCGCTGCGCCAGATTTGCTTCAAAATTTGAATTCATCTCTGAAAACAGATGCACTTTTGCCATATGACCCTGCAGTCTGCTGATTTCTTCATAATCAAGGCAGAGTTCAATGACTATTTTGCCGTCTTCCCTCACTTTAGAACTTAATATGTCCCCCATACGAATAAGATATGCGGCAAATATATAAATTTTTTGTAAGATAGATATAAATTGGATAATTAAACTAAGTTTATTATCCTTTATTTTAACAGGTTCAAAGGCGCAGAACAAGTTTTCTTATTATTATCAGTTCGTAATAGATATTTTGTCTTAACAGTTGCTGAATTTTGAGAATATATTATCCTATAAATTACTTTTAGGATAATTTTACTGCAAAAAGTTTAATAGCGTGATAATCTTGTTTTAATAGTCTCGTTAAAGCGCAATAGTGCGCAGATAGTGTGGTAAAAAAGAGGTGGTCATATGGCCAAATCCAGAGGTCTTTTGATAAGCTATGCTGGTTATCCTTATACACCAAGCAGTTTGATGCCTGACAATGGACTGGCCAATCTTGCAGGATCGCTTATTTCTGATAACCATGAAATCAAGATAATGGATTTCGGGACAGTTTCGACAATGAGACGCATGGTGCCTGAAAATATCTGCGGACATCTTGGCAGGATATATGATAAGTTTGCAGATCCGACAAGCGACAAAACAGCGCTTTTGGAAGATATAAAAAAAACAGATAAGGAACTAGCAATGCATCAGTCCCGCGAGCTTGTCAGAATCAGCAATGAAATCAGCGATGAAGTTGAAAGGCAAAAATTTGATTGGGTTGGATTTAAGCTGTATGTCGGAGACGGCTATGCAGGCTCCAAAACAATCGCAGAGCAAATCAGGAAAAGAACGCCAAATGTCAAAGTTTATGGCGGTGGACCTGCTGTTGACATCTTATGGGAAACTATCAGCAAAGACACAAAGGTTTTTGATCTGCTGGCATTTGCAGAGGGCGAAGAAACAATAATTGACCTAGCAAACTATGCTTTGGGCAATACAAAAGCAAATTTTCCAAACATCGTAAATCCTAATGCTGATCTGGGAAAAAATGGCAAAACGAAAGTAAAAAGGATAGAAAATCTGGACATGCTGCCAGCTCCTGTTTATGATGAGGAAATATATCCTTCATTTTTCGGAAATGAGAAAGTAAAGATAATTGTGGTTGATGAATCAAGAGGCTGCCCGAATTACTGCTCATTCTGCGCTCAGCCATTAAAGAGCGGATATCAACGGATGAGAAGCGCGGAAAAAGTATTTGAAGACATAAAAAGAGTTGTCAATGAATATAACACTGTTGCATTTCGTTATGCTGGCTCAAGCACACCTATCCAGCTTATGAAAGAAGTTGCGGAAAAAATACTTGACAGCAGACTTAAAGTTGCTTATTCATCATTCGGCCATGTAAGACAGATTACTTCTGAAACTTCAGAAACTCTGGCCAGTCTGAAGGATTCAGGATTAAAGGTTCTGCTGTTTGGCATTGAAACAGGCAGCCAAAAAAATCTTGACAAGTTGAACAAAGGCAACACCCTTGATGGCATAATAGGTGCTATGGAAAAGACAAAGGCAGCAGACATTTTCAGGATTTGCAGTTTTATCTATCCTGTGCCTGGCGAGACTGAAAAGACGACAGAAGAGACATTCGGCCTGATAAAAAGGATACAGCCTGATTCTATCTTTATTAATTTTGGAGCGATATTTCCAGGAACGCCTTGGGGTCTCTCTCCTGAAAAATTTGGTTTTGAAGTGGACATGCAGCAATATAAGAAATTTTTCCTTAATTACAGAATAAAGACATTGTTTCCTCCTTCTTTATGGGAGCCTCTGCCTTACAAGCTTGATGGACTGGAATTTACAGATATAGCAAAAAAGACAGAATCGTTCGTGAACCGCCTTGAAGAAGAGGGCTTTGTCACAAGAATCACTGATGAGATGGTGATTTTTGCAGAGACTGTCGGTATCAACATTCATGAATTCAAAAGGCTTTGTTCGAAAATAATGTTTTCTGGAGATTGGGAAAAGATGCAGGAGTTGAATGCCTCATTCAATAATAGCATGAGTTCTATGAGCCGTGGACTGAAATAGTCTGATGCAAAAAAAAACAGAAACAGATTATGCTTGAAATGACTAAAATGGAATCCATCCTGTTCAGAAAAGCGGAAAGCAAAGAAGAGATAAAAGCAGCCCAGCAGATAAGGTATGCTGCATACCGAGAGAGAGATTATATAGAAGAGAACTCTGCAAAAACGAGAGCTTTGATTTATGACAGCCTGGCGACTACGACAATTTATATTGCTCTGAAAAATATTTCAGTGGATAAACAAAAAAGCGAGATCATCGGAACCGCTTCGACCTTTAAAGACTGCAGCGCAGGCCTGCCTTTGGAGGAGCTGCTGAAAAATGAAGTTTCTTTATTGAGGAGCGATGGCAGAAAACTTATGGAAGGCGGAGCGCTTGCAGTGCTTCCTGAGTTCAGAGGAAGCTTAAAAACCAGTCTTGGCCTGATAAGAGTTGTAATAAGACAATTATTTGAAGATAATCTTGATGACCTTGTGATAGCCATTGTGCCGCAGCATGTCGATTTCTACGAGAAAAAATTATTATTTGAAAAAGCGAGCGGGCAGAAAAAGTACAGCTCGCTGAATAACATCAATGCAGTGATGATGAGATTAGATTCCCATTCTTATAAAGAAAGGCTGTTGAATGGAAGCGATGAGCATAAAGAGCTGCATCAATATTTTTTCGGCCAATAGATTGCCTCGGTGCAGTCAACAAGAGGGTGTTGGTTTTTGTGACATTCTAATAAAGTATCAGCTCTAATAAAGTATTAGTTTTTCAGTTTCAGGTATATTGCGCACAAGCTGCTTTTTAATCGCCGGATCTTTCAGATCCCATTTTTTTCTTTCCTTAATAACAAACTCACAGTATTTTTTTCCCTTAGCAATGCAGCTTGTTTCTATAGCAAGAACATCCTTCCCTGTAAGATATTTGACTGCCGCATCCACCTGTCCGCGGATAAAGAAGTCCACATGATGCTTTTGGATGCCGAAAGATTTTTTATAGACTTCAGCAAAAGCAGAATTGCCCCTCATGACAAAATGCACCTTATCGAAATTCATGACTGACCATTCGAATTTCCCTGCGCCGATAATGTCTAGCTGCCCAGTATTATACTGTAACAGTTTCTTTTTATCAGGAATTGTTTTTGCGACGCCAAATTTCTCATTAAAGGTTTTTAATGCATTATAAGAAGTAAGCTTGCCCATGCTGTAAATTATAGATGATGCCTCTTCCCTGCCGAACTCGTCAACCATTATTTTCTGCTGCGCAGCTCTTGTTGACATAACTTCAAAATACATCGGGATGCCCCATATGTAAAGGCTTCCTTCTTTATGGACAATAGACTTAAAACCAAGCACTCTTTTTAATATATCCGGCATTTCTGACATATCTGTTCACCTCGTTTATTGCTTCTGCTCACTCTAGCATATTCTGAATTTCATATCTTAACTCATTTAGATTTCTTTAAGCTCACTTCAGTATCTTCTTGACTTTTGCAAGCAACTGGTCGTTTGTGAAAGGCTTCTGTATGTAATCGACTACTTTTTTGCTTTTGAACAGTTCCTTTTTCTGGTCAGCTGAGAATTCGACAACGCTGAAGTAGCTTATCTTTGTTTTTCTGCATGTCGGAAGTTTCTCTATCTCTTCAATTATCTCCTTCGGCTTCATGCCTGGCATCATTATATCCAGCAGAATCAGATCAACGCATTCTTTTGCGAGTTTTTTTATGGCATCTTTGCCGTCGCTTCCTGTGAAAACTTCATAACCTTCTCCTTCGAGAACTGTTTTTGCGAGTGCCCTTGTGTCAGGCTCATCATCAACAACCATTATTTTTTTTGCCATAAGACCTCTTTTGATTGACCTTTTATCATGCCAACCGCATGTCAGCCATATTAGCTCTTTTAACTGATTACCTATTTAAATTTTGCTTTTGTTTCCTGAAATTTTCTGGACATTTCCAGCATCATTCGGCAGCAGATGCTTTTTTATCATTGCTTAGCTTCAAAGAAAGACAATAAACTTTGGTCCTTGCTAAGAATTTCATTTACATTTTTTGGTGAAAGAATTATTTTTTCTCCATCAGGATTCTGATATTCAATGCCTTTGCTTTTCAGACTCAGGGCAATCTTGCTTTTAAGAAATTTCTTTTGTTCTGCAAGTTTTTTTATCTCTGTAAGATTGAGCATTTGCTTTTCCAGATTGCGCTCGCATTTCCCTATTATTTCCTCGAGAATATAGAAAAATCCCTTTATACAATCTGAATATTCTTCTTCCGTTTCCAATGGCAGGGTTATCCAAAGCTCTCCCACTTTGTCGGATTTTCCAGGTCCATGGATGTACAGCTGCACATGCGGCTCTGTATGCCTGCTCTTTTCTTTAGGGTGATGCTCTATCTTAAACTCTCTCTGAAAAATTTCGTCTTTTTCATCCCGCTTTTTATGTTCAAATTTCAACAAGAATTCAATTGTAAAGTTTTGTTTGTAATCCTGCTCTGTCTTCATTATAAGAAAAGCAGTAAAATCCTTGCCCTCAACTTTGACAGTTGCAGCTTCAGGGCTTTTGCCTGTTAAATGCGCATAGTTCAACAACCCTATAAATGAGTCGATATCAATAAATGGCTTCATGGCATAATGCCTCGCTTTATCAGCTCTAATTCTATGTCGCATTTATATGATTCTTTTGAAAGCCCTAAATTATTGAACATCCTTTCCCACCAATCTAAATCAAAAATGTGTTTTGTGTTTATTTTAAATAATGGGTCTATATGCAGTTTAATTAGTTTTTCGATGATTCTCAGATGATTCTTAGCCATTTCTATTTTACTGTCATAGTTTTCGTTTTGTTTAAGTTCCTTGTTATTTAACACCATTTTAGTGCAAGTGATGTTAAATCTGAAATCTTTATCCAAGGGCATTTGCGGCGCATCGTAAGTGAAATCAATATAACCCTGCCTTAATGTGAATTTTGATTTTCTTGTATTCGAATGCGATATTTTAAGTCGGTTTTCATTGTTTACTTCTTTATTTTCACGATATCCAGCGAGGGCATATTTCAACTGCTCGTTCTCTTTCATTAATTTTCTAACAATGTCATCGTAAGAGTCTCTCCTCTCGCCAAATGCGTCCAGCATCTTTTTGGTTCCTTTTTTAATCAAGATTGTTGTAGGGTACTGTTTCAGTTCTATTGATTGTTCATTTTCCATGATATCACCCATATGCTATATATTAACTATATAAGCTATAGTAATATATAAATCTTTCTATTTTTATCTAGTCGTTTTTCATGGTTCTTCGAACATTAATCTATGATGATTGTTCTATATTTTTGAGAAGCGAAAAGCTTAAATACTTAGGGATATCCATGGATGTCCATGAGAAGCATTGAATTAAAACGAGATAAGCTGGTCTTATCTGATGAAGTGCTGGGTTTTATGGAACGAGAAGTAACTACTTTTGGGAACAGCGC
>JAUYGA010000018.1 GCA_030690755.1 Nanobdellota archaeon | reverse complement strand
TTAGGTGCCTTATCATCCATTTTCTTTTTTTTTTCACTAAGTCTTGTCATAAAACCACCTCGATTCTTTGAATTTGAAAAAAAAGTTACTGCTCTTTATAAACTTGAGAAAATGTAAACCAATTACGGTACTCAACATATTTTGATTTCTTTGTAAACATTTATATACCTTTAAAATCTATAATTACAAAATGGCAGACCAAATCCACGATATCAATCTCAGGCTTAGGGAAGAAAGGCAGCTGTTCAACAGTTTTGACCCTGCTCCGTTCTTGGAAAGAGATTTAGACGATGACGCAGAACAATACATCATTGATTCTGTTAAAGAATATCCATTAAAGCAAAAGATGAGACTGACAATTTTACTGCCTAAGGAAAGAAGGCATAAAGTTTCAGATGCAGAGATAGAATCTGCCATTAAAAATCACTTTAACTATAATGCCAAGGTAATGAAAAAGAAGCTTAATGAGTTGCTTGCGCAAGGAAGGACATCTTTAGCGATTGGAATACTTTTCTTAATCTTTTGTTTAAGCGTTTCTGAATTATCAGCGTTGTACCTGACAGGATTTTTTTCCAGCATACTTTCAACAGGCCTTATGATTGTAGGATGGGTGGCGATGTGGAGGCCCATAAACATCTTTTTGTATGAATGGTGGCCGATAAACAAGGAGATAGCGATACGCAAGAAAATAAAAGATATGGCTGTTAAAGTCAAGGAATATTGATTAAATAAAACGATTTTATTGATAAAATCTGTTTATTGATATAATCACTCAAGAAATCATCTAAGTTCTTCAGGTTCTTCTTCAATCTCTCCTGTTGCCCAGTTGCAATATTTTATGTCTGTTAATTTTTCCTTTATTTTACGATAGCAGTCAATATAGGTTTCAGAAGGGACGTTTCCAGAAAAATCCGCAATCTGCAAAATGTTCTTTGACTTCCTGAAACTTTCATGCGATTCATCTGAAATCGGCGTCAAGGCCAGATTAATGTTCTCATCCAATGAATGATAAAAATAACCACCTGAATCTTTTGGTTTAATAAAACCCATGCCTTTCAGTATGTCGCTTATTTCTTTATTTTCAAGAGTTGTCAGCACGTATATTTGATATGTCATTGTTTCAAGCTTTATTGATATCTTATATTATAAAAATTCATACAATATAAAAACCTTCCGATATTTAACCCCTAATTAGTAGCAAAATCATAAAGATTTAAATGCCGATTGATATTTCATGATTCTTATGGATGATTTAGAATCGATAATCGAAAAAGATTGCGGTAATGAATGCAATAAAGATGACAAAAAAAGTTTCTTCAACACACTAAAGAAAGAGTCATTGTCAACAGGCAGACTTTACTTAGATGTAATCAGAAAACCATCTCTCTTAGCCAAAGGCATCTATTATGTAGCTAAAGACATATGTTATGAATTGCCAAAATCACTGATTCAAAAAAAATCCACTCATGAAAATCTGGAAAAAAGGCTGAACGAAAACGCTTCGCAAGCTTTGGCATTAAGCGAAGCCATCAATGTGCCTGGAACTTATGCAGGCGTCGGGTTATTCAAGATGTTCGGCGCTGATGATTACACTGCATCAATAATAGGCGGCTCTGTTGGAAGTTATATTTCAGGAGCGCTTTCTTACATCATCGCATATGCTGCTTTGACAAGAGGCAATAAAGAATACTCGCTGAAAGATTCGCTCATCGACAGCTGCAAAGTTGTCAAAGACTGTTTTCCGACAGCAATCGCCCTTTATGCAAGCCAGGCTCCGATAATCAGCGGATTGCTAGCTGCAGGCATGCCAAGAAACATCGCCGTAGGCATAAATTTGGCAGGCGGAACTGCAATATTCACAGGCGTAGCCAAATATTCTGCAGCGCAAAACATCAAAACCGAAAACCTTTAAAGAATTCTTTCATTAACTAAAGAGATATCTGAAAAAGAGATAAAAAGCGGTAGACAAAATGGGTAAAGTAAATCATGTAGACACTGATGCAGATAAAGTTTTAAATGTATCAGAAAAAGACGTTCAAAAACATTTTGATAGTTTAGCGAAGATGGGCAATCTTGGACCTAGTCTAGATGATGGATTTCTTAGAGCTGCTTGGTCTGATGAAGAATCGCAAGCTTTTGAATACATAAAAAATGAGGCAGAATCAGCAGGCCTGACAGCGAGATATGATGGCATAGGTAATTTATTCATAAGAACACCTGCCAGGAAAAATGATAAAAAAGTTGTCCAGGTAGGTTCTCACATCGATACTGTTCCTGAGGGAGGCAATTATGACGGCGCTGCAGGAATAGTCGCAGGACTTGAAGCGATTAAAGCAGTCCATTCTTCAGGAATCATGACCTGTAAATCAATTGAGTTAGTCATATGGAGAGGGGAAGAATCAGCAACTTTCAATGCAGCATACAAGGGAAGCAAAGGCGCTTTCGGAAAATCATTCAAAGGGGATAAAGGAGACATACTGAAAAATGAGTTCAGGGGAAAGACATTAGAGCAGGCAATTACTGAGCAGGGTTTTGATCCATCTTATTTCAGAGAACAAAAACCGACAATAAACCAAGAATATATAGATAATATTTTTGCTCACATAGAGCTGCATATTGAACAGGCAAGAAAACTTGAAACTGACAAAATAAGCATAGGCATAATCACAAGCATCAGAGGATATGACAGATATCGCATAACTGTTGCAGGAGAATTTGATCATTCCGGCGCAACACCTATGGGAACAGAATACAGAAAAGATGCCAATTTGGCAATTGCTTATATGCAAGTAGAGATAGATAAATTAGGACGCAAATATGCGAAGTTAGGAAACGACCTTGTTCAAACAATCGGAGAAATCAATTCAAATCACGAACTTAACAAACAACATGGAATCTACAATAATGCAATCACTAAAGTCAGCGGCATTGGCTATTTCAGTCTTGATATAAGAAGCAACAACCAGAATTTCAAAGAGGCATATGTCAACGAAGCGAAAAAACTGATTAAACGACTCGCCAAATCAAAAAAGGTGGACATTGAAATATTGCCGATGAGTTCAGACAATCCTACAGAAAATCTTGATGAAAAAATAAGAGAAATAATCGCATGCAGTTGCGACAGATTAAGTTATAGCTATCAACCCATGTCTAGCGGAGCAGGCCATGATGCAGCAATTGTTGCCCAGCAGATGAGATCTGACGGCGCATATGTTCCTGTCGGAATGCTCTTCATACCCTGCAGAGCCGGAATAAGCCATAACAAGATGGAATTTGCAAAAACAGAAGATGTGGTAAAAGGAGCAAATGTCCTAGTAAACACAATTTATGAATTGGCTAAATGAAAGTATTTCTACCTAAAATTTTATAAAGACTCTTTTATCCCTAAACATTGAATGACAATCATGAAAAAAGTAATGATCACTTCAAAAAATCCTGTGAAGATAAATGCTGTCAAAATCGGTTTTGAGAAGATGTTTCCTGGCGAACATTTCGAGTTTGAATCTGTTTCAGTTCCGTCAAATGTTAAAGACCAGCCGACAAGCAATCAGGAGACAATGGATGGCGCAATCAACAGGGCAGAACATGCAAGAACCAGTTTCAAAAACGCTGATTTTTGGGTTGGAATTGAAGGAGGCATTGAGAAAGCCAAGTCTGAATTTGAAGCGCAGAAAGAACATGAAATGGAAGCATTTGCCTGGGTTGTCATCAAATCAAATAAAAATCAGGGAAAACTGGAAGGTAAAGCCAGGACAGGAACATTTTTCCTTCCGAAAAAAATCGTTGAGCTGATTGAGCAGGGAAAAGAGCTTGGAGAAGCTGATGATATTGTGTTTGGGCACAGGAACTCAAAACAAAACAACGGCGCAGTTGGCATTTTGACTGGTGATGTTATTACAAGAACAACTTATTACAGCGAGGCCGTTGTGCTTGCATTGATTCCGTTTAAGAACTCTGAAATATATTAAACTCAATTAAAACACAAAAACAAGTTTAAGAATATAAAATCATAAAAGATAGGGTGTGTCCCAAATGTAGGTCAGCACCATCAGGCAAAACTCCTTAACATAAAACTGAAAAGGAGGTCAAGGGGTTGCTCCCTGCGGGACTTGACCGAAACATAAAAGAAAACAATAAGAGTTTTGCAGGTGCTGACCAGAACGAATGTGAGATTTGGGACACACCCTAAAAGATAAAAGAAGAGTTAAAAAGGATTCATAAAAATAAATGAATAATGGATAAAAGCAATTAAAAAAATAAGAAAAAACAAAGAAGATAATAAAAAAATAAAAAACAGATTTATTCTTCTGCTTCAGTCGCTAAGAATGCCCACCATGGTTTGTTAACCTTGACAAGTTCTCCTGTTTCTGCATCAACCTGCGCTTGGACATTCATCTTTGCAGGAAACATTCCCAAGACTTTTGAGTTTCTCTGAGTCTTTAACTCATAGGCAGCGCGTGTCTGCTGTCCCTGACCTACTTCCTTAAGTTCGATAGAGCAGTTCTCATTGCAGTTCCTCAATCTTAATCTTTGCAATGCTGTCTCTGCAGCAGTATCTGGCATCATTTTTATCTCAGCATTCCTGCCATTAGACAATCTTGCATTAAACATATTGCCTTGGTTTTCGATATTTGCGCAAAGCGGACAATCAGCATTTCTTCCATTGGATTCCATCATCATCCTATTTCCCTGCTGTTTTATGCTAAAACTTCTTCCTCTTGAACCAGAATAAGTTCCTTGTCCTAGACCTCTTCCTTGGCCTAATCCTGCGCCTTGACCAGCGCCTGCTGCCTGGCCCTGCATTCTCCTAAACTGATTTTGAAATCCAGAAATAACACTGCTGTTATCGTCTAAAATAGCTCCTCTTTCCTGTTCAGTTTTAAGAATCTCATCTGCTTCAGCCTGACTGATATATTGCGCATCATATGACCCTCCGTTGAGGGTTATCTGCTTATTGAATGATCTCATATGGTTTCTTGAACCTTTTACGAGATTTCCATAAACTAATATGATATCCTGATTGGTTGTTTCCTTAAGAAGATTGTTCAGGTCCTTGATATCAAGATCTTCCACAGTTGCTCCTACGACTAATGCATCCAATAAAGAGGTTTGCCCTTTCTCAACCAAAGATACATACAACTCTCCCAGTGCCTTATTAACGAACTTCCCTCTCTCATCAGAAATTACAGGATCAATTATTCCATACTCACCCAGTAATGCCTTTACAGCATCAGTATGGGTTCTTCGAACATTAATCTATGATGATTGTTCTATATTGTTGAGAAGCGAAAAGCTTAAATACTTAGGGATATCCATGGATGTCCATGAGAAGCATTGAATTAAAACGAGATAAGCTGGTCTTATCTGATGAAGTGCTGGGTTTTATGGAACGAGAAGTAACTACTTTTGGGAACAGCGC
>JAUYGA010000011.1 GCA_030690755.1 Nanobdellota archaeon | reverse complement strand
AGGATCAAAAGAGGTGCAGCATGAAGCTGCACTCCGCTCGCCTTCATGATTTTCGTAATTGCGAGCGTAGTGCGGGCTTGCCCCGCACGTCGGGTACCTTTAGGGCGAGGCCCTAAGTTGAGCAAGATGCTATGCACATACCAGAAACAAAAACCTTTAAAAACAAACCTGCAACACCCATTAGTAAGGAGTAACAATGACTTATGCTGGAAAACCTTACGAAGGAAATAAACACGAAGAAACAGACAATTTAAGGAAGATCTTGATTGCAGAAGATACCAGTGTGCTAAGCAGCGGAATAGAAGTCTATCTAGCACATCCTAAACGAGCAGGAGTATACAATTTTCCTTATGAATTAAAAGTCAGCAATGTCAATCCTGCTTCAGACTTAACAACAAACAAATTAAAATGCAGAAGCATAGATTTAGTCGTAACAGATATCGCCAGCAGTTACATACATGTTCTTAGAGAGGCGCAAAAAATAAACATTCCTGCGCTTGTTGTTGCAAGATATGAGGATAGAGAAATTAAGAATGCAGTTGAAAAAGGCGGCATTGCATTCTATTTAGGTAAAGGGTGTGAGATTCTTTTCATGGAAACAATCAGAAATATTCTATCAGGCGCAAACACAGAAAGCAAAATTGGTTTTGAAAGGCTGCCTATAAGAAAAACAGAACCATCTCTAAATCTTGGAAGAGATATAAACACAAAAAGATACCTTAGAGGGTATAAAGGCATGAAACACGTAAGTACAAAGCGACCCTCTAACTAAATTAGTCTTATCTAAAAACAGTTTGAATCATTCATATTTTCTTGGCCATATAAGGCCCTTCCTGGACATAACCAATCTTCTTGTAATATTCTCTTGCGCCGATTCCTGAAATTATCACAATTTTCTTCTTTTTATTTTTATGAGCAATCTGCTCTGCCTCTGCAAGTAGTTTCTTCCCAAGGCCTTTGTGTTGAAAGCTGTTTTCATCAGATTTTTCTTTGGACTTCTTTGAAACTGATTTAGAATCTGTTATTAATTCCTGCTGCCCATAAACATGAAGCTCTCTGATAATTGCAGAATCTAGAGTTATCTCTTTTCTTAGCTTTTGTGATGGGAATCTCATCCTGCAGAATCCAAAAAGAATGTCTTTTTTATTGTCTTCAGCAGATATGAAAAACTCAACACCATCAGATGCCTGATAAATCTGCGTCTTTATCTTGATATTAAATTTGCCGCTCGTATCCTTTAGTCTCGGCTCTCTGCATCTTATACAACGGCATTTTTTGTCGCGTTTTTTTAAAATCGCATCAATGTATTGCCGTAAGTTTGTTCTGTCAACCCCCGCGGATATCACAGTCGACGGAATGTCTCTTTGAACTCTCATTATCCTGCAATATTCTGGGACATTCTCTTTTATCTTTGCAATCAAGAGTGCAGCTTCCTCTGTTGTTAATGGCTTGAAATATCCTTTCTGCCAGTCATCATAAAGCTCTGTTCCTTGGACAACCATGCAGGGATAGATCTTAAGCATGTCTGGCTTAAAATCCTGGTTCTTGAAAAGCTCAAGAAACATTTCCTCGTCCCTTTGCAAATCTGATTCTGGAAGACCGGGCATCATATGAAAATTAAGCTTGAACCCCAAATCTTTAAGGATTTTTATTGCAGCGACAGAATCCTTGACAGTATGCCCTCTCTTTATTCTCTTAAGAACATCGTCATGAATAGATTGAATTCCAAGTTCAACTCTAGTGCATCCAAAATCAAGAAGCTCATTTGCATGTTTCAAGAGAGCATGATCAGGCCTTGTCTCTATAGTCATGCCGACGCATTTGACAAAAGATTTCTCATTTCTGAACTGTTCCTTAACAAGCTGTTTTTTTCCAATAACCCCTTTACCAGTTTTCAGATTGAGAATTTTCTTATGTATTCTTGCAATTCTCTCTTCGCTTTTAACATCTCCTGGAAGTTCAAAAAACTTCTTGAACTTTACAATATCAAAAACAGGATCATTATCTTTTTTATTCACCGAACTTTTACTGATGAAAAAATAGTCGCTGAAATCATTCATTGCCTTCAATGCATAAGTGATAAATTCTATCTTATACTCTTCAGGAAAACTTGGAAATGTGCCTCCCATAACTATCAGTTCTATCTTCTGAAAATCATGGCCTAGGCAAACATATTGCTCAAGCCTGTTAAAGACCTGCAGATAAGGATCATAATTGCTTCTCATACCCCTCATAGTCGCAGGCTCTTTTCCAGTATAAGATTGCGGAACATCGCCAAAGAAACTTTTGACACCGCCCGGACAATAAGCGCAAGGCCCGAGAGTCTTGGCATGAGGACACGGCATTGGTTTTGTCATTATTGCAACGATTGCTACACCTGATCCTGTTCTTGAAGGCTTGGTCCTGAGCTGCAGAATCAGTTTTTTGTTGGCAGAATGAGCAGCATCGGCGGCCTTGGCAGATTTGTTTGATTTTACATTCTTTTTGCTGTTTTCATTTTCACTTTCATCTGCATCATGCCCTCTCAGGTTAAGAAGTACCTCTATGTCTGTCGGGATTTTCTTAATACCGTATTTTTTGCAAAGTTCATGCTTAAGTTTAGCGAGCTTGTCTTTTGAGATCCTTTTTTTAGAATCCCCTATTTTCTTTTTCAGTTCTGAATAAAAGTCAGCATTTTCCATTTGAATCTTTTTTAACTTTAAATTTTAATAATCCTTCCATTTAATAATACTCTCTGATTTTTAATTGTTTAGTTTACAAGTATGTGCATAGCATCATAAGGTCAAAATTCCTTTAATCAATATTATCGACGAGCGTTGCGAGGGGTTGGTCCGCGCCTCATGAAAATGCTATTTTCAGGACACCAAAATCTTCGATTTTGCGTGTTTTACAAAAGGCGCGTCAAAAGAGGTGCAGCATGAAGCTACACGACGCTCGCCTTTACGACAAACATGATTGCGAGCGTAGTGCGGGCTTGCCCCGCACACAGGTATCTTTAGGGCGAGGCCCTAAGTTGAGCAAGATGC
>JAUYGA010000007.1 GCA_030690755.1 Nanobdellota archaeon | reverse complement strand
GTGGTTTCTCTGAAGACAAAAAAAGAACAGGTTGGAAAATTTTTCAAAAAAAGCCGGACAGAATTGATACTGCTAACTCATTAATTTACTTATGGCACAATTTATTCTGGCTAGGTAATTAAGTTTTACTGTCCCACACCCATGTAAATCAAAACATTTATAAAAAACAGTCAATAATTCGAGTATATGGCCGAACTATGCGTGAGGCAAAAAAAATCGCAGCTCAAGTTTCTTAATTGAATAGGGCTACAATAGTTTATAAAAAGCATCAGATTATTGGAGGACAAAATGAGTGATGAAAAATTTTTAGTGCCTACAGATGTTTATCTGAAATCAGGAATTCATATTGGAACAAAGTTCAGGACAAAATACATGGAAAAGTTCATCTATAAGACAAGGTCAGATGGTCTTTCTGTTTTGAACATACAGACTATTGATGAGAGAATAAAGTTGACTGCAAAATTCATGTCCGCTTATGAGGCTGACCAGATACTTATTGTCAGCAGAAGGGAAAATGGCTGGAAAGCTGTTAATAAATTCAGCGAGGTTACTGGCTCAAAAGTTTGCGCTGCCCGTTATCAGCCTGGAACATTGACTAATCCTAATTTGAAGGGTCATACTGAGGTCAAATTGATCTTGGTAACAGATGCATGGCCAGACAAGAACGCAATACAGGATGCATTAAGAACTGGTGTTCCAGTCATTTCTTTGTGCGATACAAACAACACGCCTAATGACATAGATTTTGTTTTGCCTTGCAACAATAAAGGTAAGAAATCTTTAGGTCTATTGTTCTATCTTCTTGCGAGGGAATATTTGAGAAACAGGGGTTTATTGCAGGGTGAACCAAGTTTCACAATAGAAGATTTTACAGAAGAATAATTTTTTTATTTCTTTTTTACTCTTTATATTTTATGTGTTTTATTTTTTATTAGTTATTTGGCTTTTCTTAGATCAACCACTCCTTCAAATTCTTCTCTGAGATATTTTTCATAGTTTAGACCCATTTTTCTTGCTAGTGTTTTTAATTTGCTCCTGTATCCTGCGAAATGGCTTGTCATTGCATATAAGAATATTATGTGTGAGAATGGCAGTATCAGTCTATCGACGCGATTTGTTATCTGCTTCCAATGTATGAGATATTTTTTTGCAAGAAGCCACTTTACTTTTTCTATTCTATATCTTGTTCCGACGATTCGTATCTGCCTTTTCTTCATCTTTCCAAAGAATTCCTTTAAGCTTCTTGCTTCGCATTCAACATATGTTGAGCCAGGCATGCTAATTATTCCCTTTTCAACATCATTAATCATCTCATGAGCATCGCTGCCTGCAGAAAAACCCATCTCATATTTCAAGGCAAATTCTCTTGCTAAAAAATTATCAAGCTCAGAATATGAGCCATTAAAAACTTCCACTGTATCAAAATTTTGTGTAATTGTCTTTATGATGTCATTGTCTATCTCGGCGCTCTTTGTGAAAATGAATCTGCTGAAAGCGGTTTTAGAGAAAGGATGGGCGCATGAGATGAATATGTTCTTGTGTTTCTTGAGAATAAGGACAAGAGCCTGCAGGTTTTCTCTGTAATCCTGGATCTGCGCATGAATCATACGTATCTCTTCTATGTCTTTTTTTGAGTACAAGAGCTCTCCTCTGCTGTAATTCATAAAATAGATCAGTATGTGCATTATCCTCTTTTTATCAATCATGACGCTGATCTCTTCCCCTATTAGAATTTTTTTTCTGAATTTTTTGGCAAGGTATATTGCAGCTTCAACATCGTTGTGGTTTGTTATTGGGACAAAGGTCATTCCATTATTCATCGCGCAGTTTACTGCGTCATCAGGTTCCAGAGTCGATTCAGGGATATGGAGTACATCAAGAAGCGCGACATCAGATTTAGGTAGGATTTTTTTATAGAGTGTTCTTTTGACAAACAGCCCTTTCAGGAGGGTCTTCCAGTTGTTTTTTATCAGCTGCCATATTTTTGATTTGTTCGGACCTATGCTGAATGAATCTTCTATGAATTTTGTATGGACATGCAAATCAGCTTTATATGTTTTCATCTCTTTTTCTCCCAGACGCACTTTATTGCAAGACTATAAAAACCAATAATAACCTAACTAATCTATTATACTGATCTGTTATGTTAAGTATGTTTTATTATTAATTGTTTTTGCCTTTGAAATCATCAATTCCATCTTCTCTGATAACAAAGTTAATCTCGCGTTCTTCAGGCAGGGATCTGTGTTTTCGGAGTATTGCTTTTCTTATGTTGTTTCTTGCCTTTTGAAGTTCTATCAGGCATTTGCTGCCGTATTTCAGGAGATCTCCGCCGACGATTTTTATTTTGTCTTTTTCTTCAAAACTGGAATATACTTGGCTTGTTATCAGAATCGGAAGGTTTTTTTTTCTTGCAACTTCATTGAGATATGCTAACTGCATGCTCATGTCGCGGTTTACATCATAGACCTCTTCTTGTCTCTTGCTTATTTCAAGTCGGTACAGCATTGCGATTGAATCGACAACCACAAGACCGAAAGGCTCTTTTGCCTCATCCGTCATCTTGCCGAGCTTTTCAAATGCTTTCATCTGTTCGTCAAAATTAGTGGGTCTGATGAAAATGATTTTTTCAATGGTTTTTCTGAAATCAGAATCAAGTTGCTTGAATCTCTCTACTGAAAAACTGCTTTCAGTATCAATATAGATAACTTTCTTACCTGTTGTTTTGATGAAATTGATAAGACATACAAGGCAGAGATTTGTTTTTCCAGAGCTTGATGGGCCGTAGATTGTTGTAATGATTCCTTTTTCATAACCGCCGTTGAGAAATTCATCTAAGATAGGCGCTCCTGCAGATATTTTCAGTTCCTCTGTTAAAAGACTAGTGTTCATGAACTCTCCTCGCAAAAATAATCAAATAGTCTGTTGAATATTATGGATATATTCGAATTGTTCAATAATGATCAAATATTATCTAAACATTGTAAATATTGCTGTTATAGATTAGAACTTCTTTATTTTACTTAATATGTTCTCTTTTCCTTCCCAATCTAAAGCTTCTTTGAGCACTTCTGTTATGTGTTCAACAGGGATTATATTTATTTTTGCCAGCTTTTCTTTGCTGATTATGATGTCCTGAAGATTTGATTTTGGAACAATTACATTTTTTATTCCAGCATCTATTACCGCTTCAACTTTTGCAGTAACTCCTCCTACAGGCAAAACCTCTCCTCTGACAGACAATGAGCCGGTCATTGCATATTCTTGTTTTACTGGGAGTTTGTTTAATGCAGAGATTATTGCAGTGGCGACTGCAATTGATGCAGAATCGCCTTCAACGCCTTCATAGGTCTGAAGGAACTGCACATAGATATCATAATTTTTTATGTCTTGGCCAAAGTATTTTTTGATTATTGCAGATACGTTTTTGACTGCCTCTTTAGCAATCTCTCCAAGTTTTCCTGTGGCAACTATTTCTTTTTCTTTTCCACCAGGTGTGACTTCGGCCTCGATTGGCAGGATGATTCCAGAGAATGCTTCTTCTCCGCCAATTACTGCAAGACCATTTACACGTCCAACAAGCTTGCCTGTGATTCTTATTACTTCATATTCTTTTTTTCTTTCAATATATTTGTCTGCAATCTGTTGTTCAAGAGTTTTTGCGATTTTTTTTGCTTCAAGAATATGTTCGGGCTCGACAAGTTTTGCCTCTTTTTCTTTAGCAATGTCTCCTGCAGCTCTGACAAGGCCGCCAAGTTCTCTTAATCTTAAAGTCAGATGGCCTTTCCTGTTTGCCATTCTTTTTGCTTCTTCTACAATTAAGTCGACAGCATCTTTTGAAAAATGAGGGATTTTTTTATCCTTGGTGACTTCTTGAGCGATAAACATTGCGATGCGCATCCGGTTTTCAGGAGTGTCTTTTTGTGTGGATCGCATATAAACTTCATAACCATACCCTCTTATTCTGGATCTTAATGCAGGATGCATGTGTTTTATTGTCTCGAGGTTTCCAGCAGCTAGCAGGATGAAAGTGCATGGAACAGGTTCTGTTCTGACCATTGCTCCTGCGCTTCTTTCGCTTTGGCCTGTTATTGCGAATTTTCCTTCCTGTAAGGAGGTCAGAAGCTCTTGCTGTGTTGCAGGTTCTAATGTTGCAATTTCATCTATGAATAAAACACCCATATTTGCTTTGTGGATCATCCCTGCAACTACACGTTCATGGGCAGGTGTTCCTAAACCGCCGCTTTGGAATGGATCATGAAGTACATCTCCAAGGAGTGCTCCTGCATGAGCGCCTGTTGCGTCAAAGAACGGAACTTGATCTTTTTTGAAATTGTCAACGATTACTTTCGGCGAGGATATTTTATCTGCAGCCATCATCTTTTTGCCGAGATTTATAAACATGATAAAGCCGAGAACAAAGATCATTCCTGAGATTATGTATGCTGCATAAATCACATCAGATATCATCTTTATTTTCCAAAAATAGTAAGGTATGAGGGTTGCTGCTAAAATGACAACAAACATCAGGATATTCTGGTTTTTGAACATCTGCGCAGAATCAATTTTTGCTCTTGCGACAATCTCTCGCCCTTTTCCTGCAGGAACTGTTTTGATTATTGGTTGGTTTTCATCATTTATGTTTTGGTAGGAAAGGATATCTACAAGTTTTTCTTTAGGAAGAAGTTCAGCTAGCGCCAGCCCCAGCATGGATTTTCCTGTTCCAGGCTCTCCGATTAGAAGGACGTGTCTTCTTTGCCTCGCTGCTTTTTTTATTACATTTACAGCTTCGTCCTGGCCAATTACTTGGTCTATTATCCTTTTAGAGACATTAAGTTCTGAAGTGCTTTTAAAATCAACAACTTTGAATTCATATTGGCTTTTCTGGTTTTTTTCTTTTGTTTTTTTTGATTTTAGAGCAGAGGTTTTTTTTGATTTGCTCGAGAGGGTTTTATTTGAAGCAGAAGCTACTTTTGGTTTTTGTGCATAAAATTTCGCGTTAGCTTTTGATTTTTTAGCCAAATTAACTCCCCTCGTTCACTGATCTTGTTTTGTTAGTTTTTATTAGCTTAATTGGTATTTAAATCGTATGAAGGTATTTAAATAATTTTGCTTTTTATGTATGTGAAGCGATGAGAATTCTTTATTAAGTTGCTTGGCAGCTTAGTGTTAAAATAGGAGGTGTTTTTATGGAAAAAATGCAATTATTTGCTGGTCTTGATGTTCATCAAGACACAATAACTGCTACAATAAAAGATGA
>JAUYGA010000001.1 GCA_030690755.1 Nanobdellota archaeon | reverse complement strand
CAGTATCTCCGAATGAAGATTCAAACTTGATATCTTTAATTTATTCAATTTAGATTTTTCCTAGAAACCACTTGGTTGGCCAATAAGGCATGCTACTTAGCTCATGTTTTCGCATGCTTTCCGTATGATCTCTTAGGATTTGCTACTATAGTCTTGCAGACTTTATGCATCTCTATGAGAAATTCTTTGAAACTCACCTCATCTTTGTAGAAGCAAACCCATTGGGTTTGCAGCATTTGCTCAAACATGAAAAGAAAATATCTTACTTTCATTTCTTTTGATTTGCATTTAATCAATGCATCATCTTGCACTCTAAATTGTGTTTCTATTCTCCATCTTTTTTTATAAGTTTGTATTATATTGGATAAAGCAACTTCTTCCACATTTGTTGCAAAAACCCAATCGTATTCTTTATCACTTTTCTCGTCATATATTCGTTTCAGGAATGTTAAATATGCTTCAAATTGATATTTTGTTTTGTTTTTGTTCAGTTCATAATCCCAAATTATCGCTATGTGTTCTTCTTTATCTAATGGATAAAGAAGCTCTCGTTTGTCTTTTTGTTTTGGAACAAAAATAAGAAAAGGGTAATTTGATTTGATTAATTCGTACATTAAATCTTTATCATAGAATCCTCTATCAAATAAAATTAATTCAATATTTCCAATGTAAGGCTTGATTAATGAAAGGCAATGAGTTACTGCATAGCTTTTGTAATCGCCTAAAAAAACAGGCACAGATATCAATGGAATTTTTTGCGGAATATCGTCGGAAACTATGCTGCAAGTAAGAAACTTGAATTTTCCTGTAACTCCCTCTTTGCCAGTCCAGCCATGAATATCAAATCCTTGCACATCTCCATAAAAATCTGTATAATTCGGAAATTAGTTTACACTTTTGAAACCGAAAAAATCAGGCCTTCTTTATAAATAAAATTTTTTTGAACACCTGCAATGCAAGTAGTGGTTTGTAAACCAATTATCATATTCTTTCGAGCAGTTTCAGTCGATAAAAGTGTCTAATTCGGAAATTGGTTTACAATTCGATAATTGGTTTACAGATTTTCTCTGTAAACTTCCTCTGGCGTTTTATAGTCGAGGGCGTGATGTATGCGCCCTTCATTGTACCATTTGACAAATGTCTGTAATGTTTCATCTGGATGCTTTTTCATCCTTTTTTTGAGAGTATCAAACCACTTCTCCATTTTTCCATTGGTTTGTGGGTGGTTTCTTCTTGCTGTCCAGAACTCGATTCCGAGTTCTGCTAATTCTTTTTCAAACTCGCAAAGACCTTTTTCGCCCTTTTTATCGCGTTTATTCGCATAGAACTGAGCGCCTTTGTCGCTCAGAATTATTGCGGGGCAAGTCTCATTTGCCAATATGGCTTGATGCAACACAAATTGGCCATTTTCAGCTGTGGCATTTTTGAACTTACCGGCAGCCATTATTTTTCTACTTCTATCGTCAATATAACTACAGTACAAATCTTCTCCCTCCTGTGTCCAATCGACATGCCACATATAGTTGCTCAAAGGCCACTGATAGCGAACATACTTTCGTTGCCCTCTTCTTTTAGGGCAAGGGTCGGTAAGTTTCTGTTCATCAAGAATTCTTTGGATTTGTCGCTGTGAGACGCTAAAGCCCTGTTTTGTGAGAACGAAGTGAAGCTTTTCACTTCCATAATCAGCTTCTTTCCTTAAACTGACAACTCTCTTAACAAAAGACACGTTTATCTTGTTTTTTGGTCTGCCTGACTTTTTAGCAAAATAAGCACTTTTGCCTTCTTTTTTGAACTTTTTGGCCAGCTTGTAAACAAGCTGCCGACTGACTTTCTGTATCCTCGCTATTGACGTAACACTTCTGCCAGTTCTGAACTGGTCGATAATCCATTTTCTTTTTTTTTCATTAGTTTTTCCATAAAAACACCCCAAAACACAGAAATATGCTTGATTATTTAAAGTGTAAACTAATTATGAACTTGAACAACACTTTTTCTAAAAAGAAACCTTTATATTCTCCTAAATCAGCTATCCTCTAAAAGGAGGTGTTATTATGGAAGAATGTTGCACACCGCAGTGTAAGGCGATGAAGCTGCTTATCGCAGGTCTGATCCTTATTTTGGTGACAGTTTATACAACATGGAATATTTGGATTGTTATTGGCGCAATGATGGTAATCAAGGCAATTATAATGTTTGCAATGCCTAACTGCCCATGCCATGGAAAAGATAAGAAATCCAAAAGGTAAGCATTAACTGTTTGTTTTTTTATTTTTTTTCTTTCTTTAATTCTATTGTTTTTTTTATTTTGCTGTTTTTGCCAGCTAATTGTAATTTCTGTTATTAATCACTACGATAAAAGAGTAAGTTTAAATATGAACTATTATTTCTCGGCATGATTAATCAATTGAAGTGGGGGGGTTAAATGTCAAAAGAATTAGAAGTGATTATGTTTGGTCCAGGAGCTGTTGGTTCAGAGTTTTTGAGAGTTTTCAACGAAAGAAAACCCGAAGGTATAAGGATAGCCGCAGTTTCTGATGAAAGCGCTGCTGTAATGCTTACAGGACAAAAGGTTGATGATAATTGTGTTTTCTCACAGATATATGAAGCTCAGCAAGAGAGGAGACTCCTTAAGGACCAGTTTGAAATTGGCAGAAGATTAGTGGACCCAAGTTCGCTTAAGAATCTGGTAGGTTATGATGCAGACAAAAGGTACGTAGTTATTGATTCCACAAATGCTTTTACTATGCTTGATATGATATATTCTGCTTGTGAAAACGGGGCAGGCATTGTCTCTTTAAACAAAAAACCTTATGCGCAAGGAGATTTTGAAAAAGTCAATCTTCTGATGCAAAATGCGCTCGGAGGGAAAGTTCAGATAAGGGGAACAGTTGGCGCAAATCTTGGAGCGCCCGACACATTGATAGATATATTAACAAAAGAAGATTCTCATTTAGTATACATACAGGGCTGCATGAGCGGAACTTTAGGATATATCTGCGGCGGATTAGAACAGGGAAGAAAATTTTCACGGGTGGTAGAAGAAGCTGTTAAAAAAGGTTACACAGAACCTTGTCCATGGGATGATATTTCCGGAAGGGATGTTTTGAATAAAGCGATGATTCTTTCAAGACTGATTGCCTCTAACGCTATGTTGAGGTATGATTCTATAGAAGTCAAGCATGAATCATTTATCGGAAAAGTGATGTCTGTTGATGTGGATACCCAAAAGATTGCTAACCTTAGGGGCGATGATTTTGTTGAAATGACTAAAGGGCTAGATGACGGATTTGCTGAGTTAATTCATGCATGCGGAGATTCAAATGTTTTGAGATATCTTGCAGAAGTTAGCTATAATGAAAAGGATTCAAAAATATCAATAAATGTTTCTTTGCAGGCAGTTCCAAAAGAGTCTGATATCGGGCAATTGAAAGGAACAGATAATATCTTCTTGTTCGGCATCAATGGAGAAAAACCAAAGATGTATTTTCCGCCAGGCCCAGGAGCAGGCATAGAAACAACTGCATTGGCAATTTACGAGCCATTGCTTAAATTAAGAGAAATACTTTAATTGTTTTTTTTCTTTTCCTTTCTTTTCTATTTTTATTTCAATTTACCGCGATTGTTGACGGCCCTCTTCTGCCTATGCATTGGCCGTCCTTTACAATAAATCCTGCATGTTTGAGATTGTCTCTTACAGCTCTTGCGCAGCTGTATGTCACAAGAACAGCTTTTTTTTTCATCACCATTCTTATGTCTTTGAAGAAATCTTCAGTCCAGAGTTCAGGGCATTTTATCGGCGAGAATGGGTCTAGGAAAACTGCGTCAAACCTCAGCGCAGGATTGTTTTCTTTTGCTAGCATTTTCAGGACAATTCGTGCGTCATTGATGAACAGCATCATCTGCACATTATCTTCCTTTACCCAGTGCTGTTTTTCATTGATTTTGTTTTTGCTGAGTTTTTTTATCTTATCATAAGAGAGAAATTTTGAATTTACATCTTGGATTTTTGCGATTATCTGAGGGTCATTGTCTATTCCAAGAACATTTATTGAACATTTTGGGTCAACTGCATTTATTGCGTCAATTGCAGCTGCAGAATTGTATCCTATGCCAAAACAGATGTCAAGAATCCTTATGCTGTGTTCAGTTTTTGCCAGTTCTGCAAGGTTTGATTGTTCTGCATATTTCTTTACAGCTTCCTCTTCTGCTCCTGATCTTGAATGGTATTCTGAGTCATATTTTGGATTGTGAAATGTTATAGAACCATCTGCTGTAATAACTTCTTTTAGTTCAGCTAGATCATCCGCTTTATCGTGTTTTGGGTGGGTCATATTTAAGGTTCATATTTCTTATTTCTGATAAAAATCTTGCTGTTTGCGCTGCATTTGTCTGCTTGTTTGAGTCGGCATTGAAAAGTCCTCACAGAGCGCAGCGAGTCTCACGTGGCTTACGAGCAACTGTTCGACAAGTGCCTGTTCGGGGTGCTATCGGCTCAGCTTCTCTTGTTTTTTCGATATTGCAATTTTCTCTCTGGAACTCCGAAAATTGCTTTATTAGTTATTGAAAGAGCTTCGCGACATTGATAGCACCCTTCAACTTTTCAATGCCGTTTGTTTGAATCAAATTTATATAATAAATGGAAATACTCAAGGTATGCCTTCTGGAAAACAAGAGAACTAAGAGCATGAAAGCTGAAAAAACGAAAATTGAGAATATGAAAATCAAGGAGATAACAGGAGAGCCTGCAATAGACTTGGCTTTAGATACTATTGGGATGAATAAGCAGGCCCTTGTGTTTGTCAACACAAAACGCGGCGCAGAGAAATGCGCAGAGGATATTTCTAAAAAGCTGAAAATAGAGAATGAAGAAACAAGAAAAATCCTTGATGTTCTTTCAAATCAGATGTTGAATGCGCTTGACCGCCCGACAAAACAATGTATGAGGCTTGCAAACTGCGTTTCAAAAGGAATAGCCTTCCATCATTCTGGGCTTCATTCAAAACAAAGAGAGCTTGTTGAAGATTCTTTCAGGGATGGAAAAATAAAGATTATTTCGGCTACGTCAACGCTTGCAATGGGCCTTGACCTTCCAGCATTTCGCGCAATTATTCGCGACCTTAAGAGGTTTGGCCATCATGGCATGAGTGACATTCCTGTCTTGGAATACTTGCAGATGTGCGGCAGGGCAGGTCGTCCAAAATATGATTCTTATGGCGAGGCAATAGCAGTTGCATCAAAGCAAGGGGAAAAGGATAGGATTATCAGCAATTATATGAAAGGGGAGGCCGAAGATATCTTTTCAAAGCTTGCTGCAGAACCTGTTTTAAGGACTTATGTCCTTTCGCTTATCGCTTCAAATTTTGTTTCTACAGAGAAGCAGCTTAAAGATTTTTTCTCAAAGACTTTCTGGGCGCATCAGTATGGTGATATGTCGAGGATTGAGCATATGATTGACAAAGTCATAGATCTTCTTGAGGATTATGAATTCATAATGGTTCAAGGACGTTCTGATGAAAAAGTTGTCAATAAGTCAGCATCGAGGTCTTCAGATTTTGTTTCTGCATCAGATGTTTGTGTTGGTTCTAGCGGTGATTCAAGCAATGATTCAACTAATGCTACTAAACTGCGCGCAACACTTCTCGGAAAAAGGGTTGCTGAACTTTATCTTGATCCACTGACTGCTTTTCATATGGTCAAGTGTCTTAACACTGGCAGTTCTAGAGAAAAAATAACTGCATTCTCTCTTTTGCAGATGGTTTCTGCGACTTTAGAAATGCGCCCTTTACTTAATGTCAGGATGTCTGAATATGATCTTGTTCAGGAAAAATTGGTTAAAGAAAATGATGCGCTTTTGATGGATGAGCCGTCTGCTTTTGAGTATGATTATGATGAGTTTATGAATTCTGTAAAGACTGCGATGATGTTTGATGAGTGGATTGATGAAAAGGATGAGGAATATCTGCTTGAGAAGTATAATGTCCGCCCTGGCGAGCTGCACTATAAGCTTTCCAATGCCGACTGGCTGCTTTACGCTTCAGAGGAGATAGCAAGGCTGCTTTCGCATCAGAAACTATTGAAGGACCTTTCAAAACTGCGTTTTAGGATAAAGTATGGTGTGAAAGAGGAATTGCTTACTTTACTTAAAATTCCTGATGTCGGAAGGGTTAGAGCCAGAAAACTTTATCTTTCAGGAATAAAAGATATTGCTGGCGTGAAAAATGCAGACCTGACAACATTGACGCAGCTGCTTGGGAAGCAGATTGCTCTGAAAGTGAAAAAGGCCGTTGGAGAAGATTTTGAGAAGATGCCTGTTTCTGACGGAAAAAGAAAGGGCCAGCTTGGTCTCGGAAAATATGAATAGCGCAAATTAGTAAACTAATTAGAATATAAATCAATATTTCTTTCCAGTTTTTGTTTTACCAACGCGATCTTTGTGTCCATGATCTGTTTGTATTCTAAGAAGATCTTTTTCTCTTATGTGGTCTGCAGTCAATACTTCATAAGGGTCTTGTCCTGCTTCGATTGCTTTGGCAGCATCAGCCATCATGAAATTCATCCATAACATTTGGGTTTTAATATCAAGCTCTCTTGTGCCATACCATCCTCTTGGGTCTGCATTTGTTATGACTATGTCATCAATGCTGGGTGTTGAAAGAATATCGACAGAATCTCCGCCGAAATTTGTTCTTGTTGCGTAAACTACGATTTTTTTTGGCTTTCCTTTTATTTTAGAATCCATAACTATTCCTTCATGTCTTATTCCTCTGATTACGTCAATGTTTATTGCCATAGTTCTTCCTGTTCTTATTGAATCGTCTCCTATGAACAGATACATCCCTTCAAGACCGCGTTCTTCTGAAAGGTTGATTGATTGCTCGAGTGTCAGTTCGATCATTCTTCCATTTTCTGATTTTTTCTTATTCATCCCTGCTAAAGCGGAATTCGTCAGTCCTGAATGAAGTCTTACCTCTTCAATAAAAGGATAAATGCCTCGGTCAGGAGCAATAAATGCCACATTTTTTCCTTTGTCTGACAAATCAAATCCCAGATATGCTTCGCTGTGGTCTGAGATGTAATAGCCAATCATCTTTGCTAAGTTTATGTTAAAAAATTTCAAGGAATATCTCCGAGTAAGCTGATTTTCACTTGCATTTTTTGCAAGAGGCGAAAATTCGTCATTTAATCTTGCGACTATTTTTTCAGTATCTGGAGGGCTGTGAGTATGAGGCGCGATTATTGCATCAACTCCGGATACAAGATACATTCGCATTACAGTCTCTAAAACTGGCGCTTGTCCGTCATACATTTTTCTTGATTTTTCCTCATGCATTCTAGGATGGTCTAAATCCCAAATACCTCTTTCTTGCGCGCTATGGAAAAGCGTCAAATCAACCAGAACAACTGCTTCTGCTCCGTTGTATTTTGCAGTATCAGCAATAAAACAGATTCTTGTATCAAGATCTTGCGGTGTCAGATATTTGCTGAATGTGTTGACAATGTAAACTGTTTGGCCTTTCAAGCCCTGGCCAAATATATTTTTACCCTCTTTTTGATAATTCTCAAGAAATCGATCATACTGATCATCTTCGAGGCAATTTTTGGTCAAGAATGTCGGTAAATATTCTCCATCAGAAAAGACGCCATGTCTTATTATTGCTTTTGGATGATCTCTATCGCGTTTCATATGTTCAGTAAATCTTATTGGTTCACGAGAGCCAGGTCTTGTTCCGACTATGACACGTTCATCGCGTGTAAGAAGTCTGTCGCCGAGATTGTACGACGCTGTATGTTCACCGTAACGCATTATCCAACCCCTTGTTTTACTGTTTTTATTTTGTATCTGTTAATATTTTTGAGTACAGCATTCGCGCATTGGCTGTTTTATAATTAAAATGCAGCACGGCAGTAGTATTTATACTTTTCGTTTTAGCGGTTTTTTATACCACTCTAGAATGGAAAACTTTTTAAATTAATTCTCTTTATTATTTTTATGGGGTTGTTACCTAGGGGAGATGGACAAAATTTAGTCAGGAATATTCTTACAGATGTAGTCAATTATCTTTATGAAAAACTCTCTCCGCATCGTTCTGGTCTTGCGGGTGTAGAACTATTCAAGCGCGGTTATGGTTTGAGTTATGCAGATTTCACACTTCTTGATACATTCTATTCACATATCCCTAAATCAGATATTTCTTTGAAGTTGGATGTCGGGAAAGGAATAAGTTTAGAAACGCCTTTGTGGCTCGCGCCCATGGATACGACAGCTCGCACGCAATCTTGCATAGCTATTTCATTAGAGGGTGGAATTGGCTGTCTTCATTATAATGACAAGGATGCTGCTGGTAAGCCTGATGTTGATGCTCAGATTAATCAACTGGAATTAGTCAAGAGGTGGTCAAATGGTTTTATAGAAAATCCCGTAGTTGTTTCTCCTGAATATACTATTGCATATGTTCTTGAAATTGCGGAAAAATTCAAATCAGGAAACCTGAAAATAGATACCTTTCCAGTTACTGTAGATGGTTCTCCGCATGGAAAGCTTGTCGGGCTGCTCAGGAAACAGGATTATTCAAGAGCGCATCATACTCATCTTAAGGTAAAGGAAAGAATGTTGCCTGCTGAGAAATTGATTGTTGGTGATTGGCCTTTGACTCTTGATCAAGCAAATGAAATCCTCTGGGACAGGCACTTGCTTTATTTGCCTATTGTTGATAGTCAGTTTAATCAAAAATATCTTGTTACTAGGTCTGATATCGATAAAAATGAAAAATATCCCTTGGCAACAAAAGACGAGAAAGGCCGCCTTAGAGTTCTATTTGCAGTTGACACTTGGATGAATACTGCCGAGGAAAGACTTGTAAGAGGTTTTGCTGCAGGAGCAGACGGAGTTATAGTTGATACGTCCCAAGGGTTCAGCAAATATGAAAAAGACATGCTTCTGTTTATATCTAAAAATTATGGAGATAAACTGATTGTCGGCGGAAATATTTCTACAATGGAAGCGGCAATGTTTTTGTATAAATTAGGTGTTGTTGATGTCTACAGAGACGGACAGGGCGCTGGTTCAATTTGCACTACTGCCGGCGCGATTGGAATTTCAAGGTCTGGAGCAACAGGTGTTTATGAATGCGCAAAGATATTGAGAGGTAAAAATAATGCTCCGAAGACGATGGCGGACGGTGGAATAAAAGAAGTAGGGGATATCTTAAAATCATGGGCAATAGGCGCGAATGGCGGAACTATGCTTGGAAAACTTTTTGCAGGAACAGATGAGGCGCCTGGAGAAGTAATGGTTGATGATACCAGCGGAATGCTATTCAAGGTTTACAGGGGGATGGGCTCAAAAGATGCAAATGTCTGGGGCATAAGAGGATACGGCAAACTTCCGCAAGGAGTTACTGGAAAAGTTGAATATAGGGGAAGTATGCACCAATGGGTTCCTTTGATAAGAGATGGTTTATTGTCTGCGCTAGAGGTTTTGAATTGCAGCAATATTTACGAACTTCATGATAAATTATATTCAGGCGAGCTGAGATTTGAAAGAAGGTCTCCTGGCGCAATGCAGGAAGCAGGAGCTAATATAAAACAATGATTGAATGCTGTTAAATATGAAAAATTTTCTTGAAGAATAAATTGAAAATTATAAAAACGTAAAGTTATAAAAAATAAAATTATAAAAAATTAAAGTAATAAAAACTCAAGGGTGGTCAAATGTCAGGAATAATTGTTGTCGGAACGCAATGGGGAGATGAAGGCAAGGGAAAGATAACAGATCTGCTTGCAGAAGATTGCGATGCAGGTGTCAGGAGCCAAGGAGGCGCAAATGCAGGTCATACAATTGTTGTTGAGGTTAATGGTCAGGAGATGGAAATAATAACCCATGAATGTCCATCAACAATAATCCGAGGTCTAACAAGCATTATTGGCAGAGGGACTGTCACAAATCCTGTCACTTTGGCAAAAGAGATAGATTATCTTAAGGAAAAACTTAAACCATTTGGGTATGATGTAGAGAGCAAGATATTTCTTGATGAAGGTTCAAGCATGATAATGCCTTGGCATATTCTCGAGGATGTTATAGGTGAGATGCTTAAAGGAAAAGGGAAGATTGGCTCGACTGCAAAAGGCATTGGTCCGACATATACAGATCGTTACAGCAGGAATGGACTTCGGGCTGTTGATTTTCTTATTGATGGTTTTATAGGCAGAAGGTTCGACGAAATTATTGATGCAAAAAAGCTGAAAATAAATCGTATGGTTGAGGATCTCAACAAGCTTCCAGGAATGGATGAAAAAAGAATCACGCTTGACAAGATAATTGAAACATTATCTATAGGGGATAAACCAGATGCTACTTTTGCAAGGATATACGCTGAAAATGCAAGCGTCTTTTCAAAGCAGCTTCTCGACTTTTATATGCCTATAATTGACAATCTGGCAGACAAAATAAAAGATACTTCTGTGATGGTAAATGAAATGTTAAAGCAAGGTAAAAATGTTCTCTTTGAAGGGGCTCAGGGATTTGCCCTTAGCGTAGTGCATGGAACATATCCTTATGTTACATCATCTAATCCAATAGCATCTGCAGCAATATCAGAAACTGGGTTCAACCAAAAATATGTTGAAAAAGTGGTTGGTGTTGTAAAAGCTTATACCACAAGAGTCGGCGCTGGTCCGTTTGCAGCAGAGCTTGCAGATGAAAAAAGGCTTGCAGCTGAGATAGCTCAGTTCAAGCATGAAAATGGAAAAGATGCAAAAATAAAATTAAACAATCAAGAGATGTTTATATTCCTTGAAGGAAACAAACGCAATCCTGAATATTCGCATGTATTGGGAAAAGCATTAATGGTCTTTGGCGGCGAATATGGCGCGACGACAGGCAGACCAAGAAGATGCGGCTGGTTTGAAGCTCCGCTTGTCAAGAGGGCAGTTGAAGTCAATGGAACAACAGAGCTTGCATTGACAAAGCTCGATGTTTTAGATGGGCTTTCAGAAATAAGCATTGTCACAAGCTATGAATATGCCGGACCTGAAAACAGGTATATTAAAAACAGAGGTAAATCTGGAACATCGTTTTCAGACTTTCCGTTCAGCGCAGAAATATATTCTCATTGCAAGCCAATTTTAAAGACAATGCCTGGATGGAAGAGCGATACTTCAAATGTCAGGAGTTATGACGAGCTTCCAGAAAATGCCAGAAATTATATTGAAGAGATAGAAAAACTGGTTGGCTGCAGAGTTGGATTAGTTTCTGTCGGCAGGGAAAGAAGCCAGACATTTGAGAAAAAATAACATTTGGTTAGTTGTTTATTGTAAAACTGGCTTAGTAGAAAATGTAGGCAGCATCAATTTGCGTAGACCAATCCAGTTAACAATCGAGGCCGACAGAGGGGTGGCTCCTACGGAGATGTCGGCCTATAAAACTAATGTGTGAGGTCGGAGCTGATGCTGCCCGAACGAAGTGAGATTTTCTACTAAGCGCGTAAAACATTAAGCTTTAAATAGAACAAATTTCTTTTAGATTCTTATGCTTCAGAAAATAGTTGATTTGGCGCTTTTTGAATTGGTTGGAGTGAAACAAGGTTCTTTCTTAGGCAATTATCTGAGTTTCTTTTTGTATGATTCAATAAAGATAATCTTTTTGTTGTTTATCATGATATCTGCATTGGGTTTTTTGAGAACTTATATTTCAGAAAAGAAACTGAAATCCTGGCTTGTCAAGAGAAACAGATTGCTGGCGCATTTCTCTGCAGCAACCATTGGCGCGATAACCCCTTTTTGTTCATGTTCAGGGATACCTATGTTTATCAGTTTCATCAGAGCAGGCGTTCCCATAGGAGTTTCATTCTCATTCATAATCACATCTCCTCTAATTAATGAATACCTGGTTGTTCTTATGCTCGGCTTGTTTGGCTGGAAGATAACGGCTGTTTATGTTTTCTTTGGAATGCTGATGGGGATTGTCTGCGGCATGATTCTCGGAAAGATGAACTTGAAAAGATTGATTGTGAAAGATATGAAGATGAAAGCGGAATGCGCATGCGCAACAAACTACAAGAATCTGAAGCAAAGAGTGATGTTCGGCCTTAACGAAGCGATAATAATTGTCAAAAAATTGTGGTTCTGGGTTCTTATCGGCGTTGGCGTAGGCGCGCTCATTCATAATGTTATACCGACAGAGACAATAAATTCTTTGGTATCAAAAGGGGGATATTTTACTGTTCCGATAGTCACGCTTCTCGGCGTTCCTATGTATGGGGGCTGCGCAGGAATACTGCCAATTGCAGCAGCTCTTTTTGATAAAGGAGTTCCGCTTGGAACAGCCCTTGCATTCATGATGGCTGTTTCCGCTTTAAGCCTGCCAGAAGCGATAATGCTAAAACGCGTTATGAAAACAAAGCTCATACTGATATTTTTTGGAATAGTAACAGCGGCGATAATTCTTACAGGCTATCTTCTTAACTTCCTCGAGAAGTTTCTGGTCTGAGTTAGATATTATAGGCGTCTGATAAAATCTTAAAAAAAGTAAGAAAAATCACTTCTTGTTTTTCACAGTAAAATAATAGACTACTGCTGTAAATATGTTAAGTAACACAGCGCAAACAGCCCAAATTATTTTTGTGTTCTGCTTCATGTGCTTTTGGTTTGTGAAGACATCATATATTACCCAAACTGCGGCACTGTATTAAAATAGATACTTTAATATACCCCTTCTTGTATTCATTTAGCCATAAGAGGTGATATTATGGCTA
>JAUYGA010000253.1 GCA_030690755.1 Nanobdellota archaeon | reverse complement strand
ACGGAAAAGACTTGCTGCTTGGAAGAGCTTGCACAAGAATAGCAAAAATGGCTTTGATGAATGATGAGACTATTTATATTCTTAATTGCGAAAAGATGGTTATCAGCGGCGCTAGAGATAACATCTTAGCAAGATACAGACACAGAAGAACAAGAACAGACGCATTCAAAGGCCCTTATTTTCCAAGAAAAGCAGAAAGGATTGTCAAAAGATGTCTCAGAGGCATGCTTCCTTACAAACAGGAAAGAGGATTAACAGCATTAAAAAAGATAAAATGCTATGAAGGGATTCCTTTTGAGATGCAGAACAAAAAGATGGAATCAATTGAAGGCGCTAACGTTAAAAAGACAAACATAACCAAATTTTTAAGAGTTGGTGAAATAGCTAAGGAGTTAGGAAGATGAAAGACTTAATTGTTGTTTCAGGAAAAAGAAAAAGATCAATTGCCAGAGCTACATTAAAGCCAGGCAAGGGTGTTGTCAGAATTAACAAACTTCTTTTAGAAAATGTGAAACCAAAATTAGCCAGAGAAAAAATAAAAGAAGTGCTTGCAATTGTTGATGATACAAAAAATAAGTTTGATATAGATGTCGCAGTAAAAGGCGGCGGAATCATCAGCCAGGCATCAGCAATCAGTCTTGCGATTGGAAGGGCCATCTCGCAAGCTCATCCTGAACTCAAAGAACAGATTCTTAGATATGACAGACAATTCCTTGTGGCAGATGTAAGAAGAAAGGAAACAAGAAAACCAAACAGACACGGAAAAGCGAGATCAAAAACTCAAAAATCTTACAGATGAAAATATCTGTATTTTTTTCTTATTTTATCTTTTAACGATAAAGAGACTTCCGCTATAACTAAATTAAAAAAACGATTGTCAACATAACAAATTAAGAAACTTTAAAATTCTCAAATTTATTTGTAGGATTCTCTGTTCTAATATCCACCTCATCTATTCGCGCAAGTATAGGGCCATCCTGGCAGTAAACAATAAACTTATCAATAATAGAATCTTCAGCCTCTCCCACTATTTCGACTCGCCCATCAGAAAGATTGCGGACAAATCCTTTGACATCCATCCTTTCAGCTAACTTCTTGATATGAGTTCTGTAAAAAACTCCTTGAACCCTTCCGCTGACAAACAGATGTATTCTTTTTTGCGCCATTCAGAAGATACATTCATTCAGAATTTAAATATCTTTCTTAAACTTTTTCAAACAAAAAATCCAGAAGCGTTTTAAAGTTTCTTTCGCGGTAACCATAAACTAAACCTTCTTCTTTTGTAGCGTCTGCTAAAGTTTTTCCTAAATCTTCAATAAACCAAGGTTCATAGATCGAATTATAACCGCCGCCAAATTCGTGAAAACTAGGACCTACCCAGATTGGCTCGCCTTGCCTATAACTCTTCCTGTATGTTATTCTGCCTGCGACTTTATTCCTAAATTTTTTAAGAATTTTCCCATCATAATAAACAACACAGGACTCAATATAACAGCTGCGATCAGATTCATGTTTCATCAAATTTAGCGCGCCTTCAACTTTCTTTTCTTTAAGAAATTTATTAGATTTCAACCCTGGGCCTTTCAATGCAGAAATGTAAATTATGCTATCTTCAACAACAACTGGTTTTTTTATTTTAGAAAAGACATGTTTCGCTCCTTTAACTGCAATGTCCATGCAAGTTCTGCCATTCTCTTCGTAATCCACTTTAAACATCTCTTTTGCATTAATTACCTCTACAGGATAACCGAAATAATCTGCAACATACTTAAGCTGTTCTTGTTTAGCTTTGTTTCCTGATGCGAAATATATTTTCATTTATGCAACCTTTTTATAATAAAATAGTTCAGTTACCCAAACCACCTACCTAAGCCTGCCTGAACTTCTTTTTCTTTTCCAAAAACCCCTTCAATTCTTCTTTTAGTCAATTCTAAGCTTTGCTTGAGATATGCAGGAACATTATATTTTTCAGCAAGGCTTAAACTAGGCTCCAAATATTTTATGACAGAACCTTGTGAAATAGTAAATATGATCTTGCCGCCGCATTTAAGGCATTTTCCAACCATTGGCGGCCTTCTGTACTTTTCATTGCATCCTACACAGCGATACTCCTGCATCGAAAATTTCCTGAGATTTCCTTTTATATCCTTAATAAAATGTTTCTCTATGACCAATCTCGCAACATCCCTCTCATCTACAGCATCAACATTTTCTGCAATCTGCATCTGGCCCGTAAGTTTCTCCTCCATTGAAGGGAGGGTTTTGTATGCAGAGCATGTCACTCCTGCATTTATGCTGCTTGTTGGATGCGTAAATCCAATGTTTTCATACTGCCTTTTTGTCCCGAGACGTTTACCATATAATTCTATTGGAACATCCCAGGGCATTTTATATTCCAAACTAGCCTCATAAAACTCAAAAGGATACTTCCAAACAGAATCCATCCTAAAAACCATATCATCAACTTCAGAAGGGATTAGCTTATATGTCAATACTAAAGGCGCATCCATTGTCCTGCCGCCAATCCTGTCCGGAAGATATTTTCTCGAAAAATTAAGGAATGCATCCATGAGAAGTATGACACATGCTTCATCGCCATCTGTATCTCTTCTCATTGCCGCATGATATAATGGGTGAGCAAACATTGTCTGTGTTTCTGAAAAACCTATGACTCTGCCGACAATTCCTGCAGAAATGTGCGGCGCAAGACCAATTACCAAACACCCTATAACATCTTCTCGGTTCTTGCAATTATAATAAGGTTTAAGCCCATACATATTGACTAACAAATCATCAACAAAATTGCACGTCCTAAACAAGATCTCTATAGCTGGTTCGTCTGGAGATGAATAATTTCCCGATAAAATTAAGTCTTGGCATTTTAATTCAATGACCTGGTCTTCATGTTTAAGATCTTTGCCAAATGCATCTTTTGTATAGCCCAGTGAACGCAGCTTCTCAACAGAAGTCTTTATCTCATTTGGCTTAAAATAAGTTAAAGGAAGTTCAGACATATCATACCTTGTTGTGCCGTCTTTATTTACAAACAAGTCATGTTTTGCTCTAAGAATTCCTTTAGCGAGATTTTCAGGTGTGTGATCTTTATTTGAAGTTCCTCTTACTCCCTTTATCAGATCAGGATAGGATTTGGTTTTAAGTTTTTCAAGCGCAGAATCAAAATATTTTTTGATATCAATTGATTTTTTTTGATAATAAACAAAATTGTTAGGCTCATGCTTGCATTTGCTTTCCTCAACAACACCACATATTTTACACTGAACACTTCTTAAATTTTCACCAAGACATTTTTCACAAATAGGGTAAATTGAATCGATACTGCACTTTTCACATCTATAAATTGGAAAATCTGCAGTTATTTTTCCAGCTTCAATAGCTGATTGAAAACATCTTAATCTTCCACCCTCCTCACCTACTGGAAAAAGAACTTGCGGACTGCCTGTTAATTTTCTCATCTTGGCTTTTTCAGGCCTGCCCATTCTGGCTCCGATAAAAGTTCCGCTCTTATCCCTAAATTTAATTCCAGAAATCTTGCTTATTGTTTTTATAACATCAAAATCTTCATTAGTGTTTGTTGCAGTCTGTTCGGAATTTTCATTTGGTGTTTCTTTTGGATTATCTTGTTTTTGCGCATCTAGCAAGCGCCTTGTTTTTTCTAAATCCTCTTTTAATGAATCCTGATTTTTCAAACCAAGAATTAATGCAAGTAATTTTGCATTTTCTCCTTCAACAAGCACGTGCTCTGTTGATAAGCTATGCGGCAAACCTATCTTTTCAAGATAAACCTTGCCGCTTTTAGGAATGATTATTCTATCCATCTGGGAACTCTCGATTATTTTTGCTTTCTCCATAACTAAGATAAGTTCCATGAACTGTTCCTTGTTGAGAGATTTAAAATAAAAATCATGATCGGGATGCATTGGGATGTTAAAAGTTTTTGAAAGTTTTAGCGCATCTTCATAAGAGATTTTTGTGATGATTGGCTCGTTAAGCAGAGCGTTGATTTTTGTGATTTCTAGTTCGCTCAATTCTGCGGCTTTTTCAATATCAAACGAGCCAAAAGTTGAAACTATTCCTTTTTCAAGCTCCATTATCCACCATTCCTGACAATAACCTGCAGGGACTAAGGGATGCGCCCTGTCAACAAAATCTCCATAAGCAATCAATATATCCCCTAAGAACAATATTTTTTTCAGATCTGGAAATATATCTCTTGCTTTTTTTTCATCCTCTACAACAAATACTGATCCATCTTTTAGTAAAACAGTTGGCCCTTCCAAAGAATCACATGGTGTTATTGCTGCGGCTTTACCCGGTCTTTCTGTTTTAAGTTGGGTGCCTGTTGCAATATAACTATTCAACAGATACATAGTTGCCGGATGTATTGCTGCTGCAGAATATCCATTGCATCTCGTTCTGCCATACCTCAATCTGAAACCCCCATTTCTTAACGGATGGGCAAGAACCGGTCTTCCAGCAACTAAATCCATCAGATAGGTATAATTCGGAGATATTTTTGCTTTGTCTTTGTCTTTCTTGTCGCTTTTTGAAGAATCTTCTGATTTTGATTGGGCCTTTTTTTGTATATCTAAAAATTCAGCCATGAACTCCCATTCAAGATCAAAGCTTTTTCCCCATTTGCTTAATTCTTTCCAGAGTTTTTTGGCTTTTAATGCAACCATAGACATGACCAGACAGACACCTCCTCTTATTTGGTTAGTTTCTATACGAGGTAAATCTTTGTAGTTTGAGACTTCAATCTCTTCTGTCGGGTGGCCTTCAATTTCAACAGGCAAATGAGCTGCTAAGAATAATATCTCTTCGCGAGAACCATGATATTGCAAGTTTGTGACACGTTCATGATAATCATCTAGCTCTGTTACAAACCTATTCATCTCTTTTTCATCAGGATCATATGTTGAATACCCCATCTTAACACGGACATAATCTGTAATTATCAAGCAAACAGAAGCAGCAGTTCCGCCTGCGCCTCTTATTGGGCCTGCAAACTTTGGCGCAAAATATTCCTTGCCGGTTCTTGTTTTCTTTATCAGCAGCTCAACAAATCCTTCTAATGGCGCAGACACAATCCCTACTGTATGATATGCAAACCCTGTTCTTATCCCCACTTCCATCGCTTCTTTCTTATCTTTGAATTTACAGAATTTTTCCTGAGCAACCTCTAATGCAATAGCTAAAGCGACGCGCCAATCTAATGCGCCATAATCCTTTTCTAGTTCTCTGATTCTTGTTGTAACTCCTGTTCCGATAAGTTGTGGAGCCGCGGCGCTGATTAATCCCTCAACTCGTTCAGCCATATCTTTTGCTAATGGGATGTCAACTTTTTTTTCAGGATCTAAACCTTCTATTCTCGCAGCAGTAGCTATAGTATATTGCTCATTTAGTTCATTTTCAATCATGCTAAAATAATCCAGCATCTCTTGGCTGGCTTCTATCTTGGCAGGCTCCGATTCAGCGATTTTTGGTTTAGCTTCAGCTAATCTATCCTGATTTATTTTTTCAGTATTGTCTTTGATATTTTTGTTTTCAATACTTTCTGCGTTTTCTTTATTTTGTTCAACCATTTTTTATACAACAATTGACTATTTAATCATAAACCCTCATAACTTAAAACGTCTAAAATCTTAAAACTTTTATTTCCCTCGATTGTAGATTGACAACTGGAACTCTTGCAGGTTCTGGATTATGACCTACTTTTTCCTGAAACGATGTTTTTGATTGCCAGCAGCTGCCGCATATCAAAGTGATATTCCTATACTCTGAAACTGAGGATTTATGAATATGCCCTGTGACAAAGAAATCAGGGATTTGTGAAATTACTAAAGGATCTTTTTTAGTGTCGGCAATATACAATGTTGATCTGTGTGTTGGCGCAAGGTGTCTTTTTTGCAATAGAAATTTCATGATAAGATCGGCGCGGTCGTAACCGCCTTGTTGTCTTATCGAATCCACATGAGCGACATAATAATCAAAAGAATAACCATGGTACATCAGAACATCAAAACCTGAAAAATTTTCTTTTGCAGCAATATTAACTAAAGCGGGATTCGAGACCATTATTGTGTTAGGCATACGCCATATTGCAGAAGCAAAATCTTTGTAAAGAGGCAGCTGCGGTTCTGAAATGCGCATTGCATCGTGATTGCCTGGACAGATGATTATTCTGATATTTGTTGGAATTTTTGACAAAAGCCTAGCGCATTCATTATACTGTTCATTTATCTCATTTATAACTAATTCTTTTTCCTGACCAGGGTATATCCCTACACCATCAACTAAATCCCCTATGACAAAAACATACTTTACCTTGCTCGCAATGTGTCTTTGTTGTTCGCTTCCAAAATTTCCATTTATCCAATTTAAAAACTTATTAAACTGCTCAGGTAAAAAGTTATTCGAACCTACATGGATGTCTGAAAGAAAAACAACATATACTTCTTCATCGAGTTTTTTAAGCTCCTTATTCAATGGAACATCTGGCAATATCACCTTATTTGCAAAAACAATATTATCTCCATTCATACCAACAATGCCAATAACTTCATCAAAAACAATATTTTTTGCCATCTCATAATTATCGGGTTTGCTTTTGCTAACAAGCACCTTGATTTCTGCTGTTGAATCCTCTAAAGTCAATATTATGTTATTATTTTTAGTTATAT
>JAUYGA010000248.1 GCA_030690755.1 Nanobdellota archaeon | reverse complement strand
AAACCACCAAATCCATGTTCCTTTCCCTGACCCGACAGGTTTTCCTTTTATCAGACCTTCCCCTCTAAGATTATTAAGTCTATATAGAATTTTTACCCTGGAATCTTTTACAACAGCCTCTATTTCTTTGGTTTCGAGAGGCGTTTATACCTTGAATATTGAGATGCTGAACAACAGCATTGTGATGGTAAATCAGAGCGGATAAAATTAGTAATTAAATCAGGTAAAAAGAGGTGTTAGTTTGAAAAAAAGAGGCCAGATTGCGATAGAATTATTATTTTCAGTAGGTCTTGTCACAATTATTGTTCTCGCATGTCTTTTTGCAGTTTATGATAAAAAGAAATCATTAGAATATGAGAAAGGTTTGGCTGAGAAAAGTTCTGAATGCAGAAAAGTCTCAAATGCATTTGTTTTTGCCATTAACAATCCTGGCATGTTGATAAACCTCTCTTTGAAATATGGTGTTTTTGTGAAACCGAACTTGGGCTTGGTCTATGTTGGTGATTATGTTTGCGCAATTCCTATGGCGCCAATGGCTGCGCATGCTTCTTTTAACCTGACAAAAGGAAGGATTGTAATCAATAGTTCTTTAGGGGTTGATATGCAAAATGTATGAGCTACCGTTGAAAGCTAGAATGATAAATGCCAAAAGAAAAGCGCAACTCAGTTCACTTGACCTGATACTTGCGGTTTCTATCTTCAGTATTGTCCTCGCTGCTTTTTTCCTGTTTATTTATGCTGAAGAAAAAAGTTTTGAATCAGAAAAGACGAGAGTTGATATGCTGAATAAGGCTCAGCTAATAACAGACATATTATTAGAAAGTCCTGGAAGCCCGAAAAACTGGGAAACTATTTTCGCAACAAATCCAAGTTCGGTCAAAGCGATAGGCCTCTCCAACTTCAGCAGAGTCATTGACGGAAATAAACTTGATGTTTTCCTGGGTATAAATTATTTTTATGCGCGGGATTTGTTTAACATTGCTCCTTACCATTACTATCTTGAGATGACTTACACAGACGGAACTGTGTTAGGAACTTCTGGGAACCTGTCTGAAGTTAGCGCGGCAAAGAATGTCGTGGCTTTGCAGAGGTTTGCGACCTACAGTAATGAGACTATCCGAATCATGTTCAAATTATCTGATTGAAATCAGAAGATTGGCAAAAAAATAAAAAAATAAAAAAAAGAAAATGGTCAAACAAAAAAGCAAGGATTTTGGAAAGAGTGGTTTTGATAAAAGCTGTTTTGGTAAAAAAGATTTTGGCAAAAAAGGTTTTGTGTTCATATTAGATTCAGTGATTGCATTGATACTCGTTGTTGCTGTAATATCTATTTCAGGTTTTATGATTTCAAAATCAAACAATGCAGAATCAACTACAGGCGTTGTTGCAGGTGACATTCTCGCAGCGCTTGACAACTCAGGGAGACTTGCTTTGCTTGACAACAGCACGATAGTTTCGAATCTTAATAGTTTTGTTCCGTCTAAGTATGATTGGAAGATATCAGTTGACTGCAAGAACTCTGCAGGAATTAATTATGGAGGTTTATCTTCAAAAAAAGATGTTTTTGTCGCTGAAAGGTTTTTTGCGACAGATTCAGATTATTGTTTGGCCAGGCTTTATCTCTGGTTGAAATGATGTTTAAATGATGTTTGGATGAGACTGCATTATTCAGAGGAGATTATGGTTGATAAACAAGGAATAAAAAAACAGAAATTCGTCAGAATCCAAAATAAAAGGGCTGCTTTTTTTACTGTAAGCGCCATAATCATGATTCTGGTTGTATTGTTCTTGCTGTCTTTTGTTTTGCAGTTCAGCAGGGATGAGAATGCAAATGTTCTTGACCAGCTGCTTTTTGGCAGGATCCATGATTTGGATGATTCGCTTCAGAAATCTGTCCGCACAATTTTTGAATCACGTTCAGGCATATCAGTTTCATCCAACAGCACTGCGGTGATATTTAATGAGTATCTGCTCAATGCACAGGCCTCTTTATTCAACAGCAGAATCCTTGAGCTGAATGATTTTGTGGAATCGAAAAACAGCAGAGTTGTTTTTAATGAGCCTGTAAAGGAAAATTTTACTTTGAAAGTCCGACCATACAACATAACATACAAGCACATCGATTATGGGCAGGACATACTTGTCGTATCTGAAACTGGCTATGTTGATTTCAATTACTTTATTTACGCAAAAATGAATGAGAATGTAACCTGCTCTTCCGCAACAACACCTGGAAGTTTTGGCTTAAGGGTGAAAGCGCAAGGACTAGGCAATTCATGCGATGATTCTTTCCTTGTGAATCCTTTGCTTAACAGCTCGATAAATGTTAATAATGGCGCTCTGATAATCTCCCTTAACAACAATTCCCTCTCGATAAACCGCGCAGTTGATGCCAATGTCACAACAACATTAAACTTGGCTGATGCAGGCAGCGCGGCATTAGTAGTTATGCCTGATGTTTTCAGAATAAACTTTTTGGAATTCGGAATGACTAAACAGGGCGATGTATCCATTAACACATGAACTATCAGAATATTTAAAACATAACATTTTTATAAATAAGCGCCGGATATAAGCATGTTAAGTAAGTTGAGCAAGTTTGCCTGGCCGGTAAGATTAACAGATATGGTATAAGCCAGTTTAATCAAAAAAGGCATCATGGCTGAAAAGCAAATAAAAAAAGAGGTTTTAGAGGGAGATGAGGCTAGCGAAAGCAGCGCTAGCGAAAGCAGTATTGTTAATCATGATTCTAAACTTTTAATAAAGACAAAAATAGATCGATTCTTGGAGATTATTGATTCTGAAGGAAACATGAAACTTTCTGAAATTGCGCAAAAACTTAACATGAATCAAGAAGCTGCTGCAGAATGGGCGAAAATTCTTGAGAACTCCGGATTTGTTGAATTAAAATATCCTTTGATGGGCGGAATTGAAATTGTCCGGAAAATCCATAAAACGAATGATGAGATAAAAAATGGATGAAGTTTACCAGGTTGATGTTGAAGGGTTTAAAGTTGAAGTAGAATTGAGCAGCTCAAAATCTTCAATAAAACAATATAAGCTTTTGTTGCCTGAACTTTCAAAACCGACAAAAGCGCTTGTTGAGCACATCAAGGCAGAGCTTGTTTTAAGAATCAATCCTGAAAAAACAACAAATGAAGCATCATTGAATTTGCTCAAGAAAAAGATCGCGCATGAAGCAGGCAATTTGATTGATGAGAAAATGCCCAGCGGTGCTCAATCAAAACAATTCATTATCGCTTACCTTCTTAATGATGTTGCTGGCCTTGGCAAGATGGAATATTTGCTTAACGATCCTTATCTTGAGGAGGTTGTCATACCTGGAGCAAAAAAACCAGTTATGGTTTATCACAAGAAACATGGATGGATGCAGACAAATATTGTTATTGAAACTGATGATCAGATACTTAATTATTCTAACATAATCGCTCGTCGAGTTGGCAGGCAGATAAATGTGTTAACTCCTTTGCTTGATGCGCATCTCGCAACAGGCGACAGGGCAAATGCAGTCCTATATCCGACATCTAATTTTGGAAACACCCTAACAATAAGGAAGTTTGCCAGAGAGCCATGGACATTTGTTGATTTTATAGAGAACAATACATGCAGCTCTGGAGTATTTTCAATAATCTGGATGGCCATACAATATGAGATGAACATACTCTTTTCTGGAGGAACTGCTTCTGGAAAAACATCTATGCTCAATGTTTGCATGCCATTTGTCCCATTAAATCAAAGGGTTATATCGATTGAAGATACAAGAGAGCTTAAACTTCCTGATTATCTTTTTTGGAATCCGCTGCTGACAAGAATGCCAAACACTGAAGGGAAAGGCGAAGTGAACATGCTTGATCTTCTTGTAAATTCATTAAGAATGAGACCTGACCGAATAATCCTTGGAGAAGTCAGAAGAGGGGAAGACGCAATGGTATTATTTGAGGCAATGCACACAGGCCATAGCGTCTACGCAACTGTCCACGCAGATTCTTCACAAGAAACAATTTCAAGACTGACAAATCCTCCGATAGCTGTCCCTGCAAACCTGCTAAAGGCAGTGGATTTGAATGTCGTCATGTTCAGGGATAGAAAACAAGGATTCAGAAAACTGTATCAGCTGAGCGAATTTGTTGAAACAAAAGGCGCAGACAAATCATCAATCAGCTCAAACATACTTTACAGATGGGTGCCGACAACAAACAAGATAGAGCCGCATTCAGATAGTTTAAAATTTTTTGAGAATCTCAGCAGACATACAGGCCTTAATCAGCAGGAAATAAACAATGACATAATGAGAAAGAAAAAGATTCTTGACTGGCTTGTCAAAAATAAGTTCACAGGAATTGGCAATATCGGCAGGATGATGAGAGCATATTACCTTGATGAGGAAGCTGTCTTCAATGCTGCAAATGACAACCTTAAACCGGAATATGTATTGGGAAGGATATAAGTTTTGTAGAAAAAAGATATGCGCATAGCATCATAAGGTCAAAATTCAATTAATCAAAAATATCGACGAGCGTTAATTGGGGGATGCATTTAAAGAAAATAATATTTACCGAAAATCCAGCCAACTCTGGCGGCCGACTAAAACTGCACGCAGAATGCTGAATGCAGTGTGCAGTTTCAGAATCGCGTCGGCGCCACGGCTGTATTTTCTTAAATGTCGCATGAAGCGGGACTTTAGTTTTATGCAGCTAACATCATAAACCAAGGAGCATCAACATGAAAAATATACATTACTCAAACATACCTTACTCAATAATTCCTGTGCCTCTGCTCAGGAAAATTTATGGGCCTCTCATAGGTATAGGTGCGCTGCTTGAGAAACTGTTTCCAAACCTTTCTGTGAATCTTGAGCGGTCAGACAGCAAGTATTCTGCAAAGGAATATCTGGCAATGTGCTTTTGTTCTGACATGATAGCGTTTGTATTGTTCAGCGCATTGTTTTTTTACTTTTTCAGATTTTTAGGAATAGGATTTTCTGTTCTCATAGTGCTTTTTGTTTTTTCGCAGCAGCTAATGGCGCCGCTTGTTTTTTCAGAGAAGAAAAAAAGGGAGCTTGAAAGAAATCTTCTGCACGCTCTCCAGGAGATGCATATCCAGCTGAGTTCTGGAGTAACCTTGTTTGATGCGATGAGCAATGTCGCAAATTCCAATTATGGCGCAGTGTCAAAAGAATTTGATAGGGCAGTCAAAAAAATAAGTTCAGGCATGGATCAGGTTCTTGTGTTAGAGGAGATGGCTGAGAGTTCTCCTTCGCTGTTTTTCAAGAGAACAATCGAACAGCTTGCGAATGGCATGCGCTCAGGAGCAGATGCAAATTCAGTCATAAAAGACATAATGCACAGACTTAGCGAAGAGCAAGTTATACAATTGCAAAGTTATGGAAGCCAGCTGAATCCTTTGACAATGATGTATATGTTGTTTGTTGTCATAATGCCTGTTTTAGGCACAATATTCATCCTTCTGATGTCGTCAATGATGAACATCTCAGAAATCATGCTTAAGGCAATGCTTTGGGGATTATTTTTGTTTGTCTTTGTTTTCCAGACAATATTTATCGGTCTGATAAAATCAAGGAGGCCTAACCTGCTATGAAACGGCAATACGGAATTCACTTCAGATTTCTCTTTTTTAAGAGTATTGTGAGCATTGTTAATATTGTGAATGTGCTATTCAGAAAGGTGTCATCATGACAACGAATTCAAGGAGTTCAATGAAGGGATTCTTGAATAGATTGTTGCCAAAAAAACCTGCGGCATTCATATGTTGATCTGCTTAAGTGCGCTGATGTGAATGTTAATGCTGGTTTGTTTTTGGATTTTGTTTTTGCGCTAAGCATACTTGTTGCTTTTATCTCAGGCGATGTTCTTTATTATTTTCTTAAGTTAAATTTCTGGATTGTTTTTTTTGCTGTGTTTTTAATATATTTATCAGCGGTTTTTTTCATAATAAGATACAGAATAGACAAAAGAACAGAAACAATTGAAGAGGAGCTTCCCGATGTTTTATCGCTCATCAGCGCCAATATAAAATCAGGAATGACAATCGAAGATGCGATGATGTCCAGCTCGCGCGGAAAAAGCCTTTTGAAAAATGAGCTCAGGAATGTCGGCAAGGAAATAATGCTCGGCAAGGAAACAGGCATTGCATTGAAAGAATCTGCCGCTCGTTTTAAATCAGAAAAATTCGAGAAGACAGCAGGCTTGATATCATCCGGAATCAAGTCAGGAGGGTCATTGGCAGAACTCCTCGACCAGATATCAAGAAATCTGCGCAATGAAGAGATAATGGAGAAAAAAATAAATCAGACCGTCTTGATGTATGCTATATTCATTTTTACAGCATTCGGTCTTGTAGCTCCAGTGCTGCTTGGCCTTTCAGTCTTCCTTGTTAAGATGATTGGCGACATAATAACCGGTGTTGATGTTTCATCTTCAGGAGCAGGCATGTCTGTAATTTCCTTGAGCGCATCGCCTCTTACGCCGGAATTCATAACCCTTTTTGCAGTCGTGTTTTTGCTTTCCGGATCTGTGTTGACATCGCTGCTTGTTGGCCAAATCATGAAGGGCAAGACAACATTCGGCATAAAGTACATCCCATTGCTTTGCATCCTTACGCTCAGTTTGTTTTTCATCACAAAGAAAGTTATTTTTGTAATGCTTCAAGGGCTGACATAATTATTTGGTTTTATTTAGCCTTATCTGGCTTTATGCGCAGGTAAATTGTTGGTAATGTTTATAAAATAGAAAAGGTTATTATTGTCATTCAGTAAGATATAACAGATAAAATCAGATAAAATAAAAAAAGAGGCAGTTTATGAATATTGGAGAGCTGGAAAAGGTTTTTAAGAGCAGGAATATTGTAGTGTTAAGCATTTCTAAAGAGGAACTTCGGGATGTTCTTGTTTTGGCAGCGCAATTTCTGGACAAGGATTTCAACAAAATCTGTTATGTCTCTTTTAGCAAGCCCTATGGGACATTGGTTGATGCGTTCAAGAAAGCCGGCTTGAAGGAATCGAAGTTCTTTTTTATAGATACATTGACATCGACAGTTACGACGCCAAAAGAAGTCAGTAATTGTCTGTTTATAGAAAGCCCAAGCGACCTGACAAGCATAAAACTTTCAATTTCAGAGGCAGTCAAGATGGGCTGCGAAATTGTTTTTGTTGATTCATTCACAACGCTTCTTGTATATAATTCTCCTGAGGATGTAGTCAAATTTTCAAATTCACTTCTCACAAAAATAAGGGTCGATGGAAAAAAAGCCCTTTTGGTCACATTAAAAGAAGATGAGAAAAATGAACTTGTCAAAGGCCTTTATGAGTTTGCTGATGAAGTGATTAAGTAAATTTGATTTGAGTGTTGCGGTTTAGTTTTGTTTTTGCGTTCTTGGTGCGTTTCGCGATAACTCTGCAGAAAAGAAAACGCTTATCTGAACTCTGTTCTACTGCTTTTACTCTGCTGTTTTTACTGATGCGCTCAAGAATGTGCTGATGTGATGATAGGCCAAATAGCTATTTTGGCTTGTTTTCCTGTAGGAGAAGGCCTACTTTCGCCACTAGTTTCGTGGAATTATCGAAGATTTCATCCAGTCTTCGTTCAGTATATGTCTTGATTGCTGAATACCTCGCTATGTGGCTTTCCTTTTTTGCGTCTTCAAAATAATGAACATATTCGTCTTCAAAAATTTTGTGCGACTGATTAAGAATCTCCAAGTCCTCTTTTTCTAATTCATTTGGAATCAACAAATGGCCTAGCGCTATCTGCGCAGCATCATGGTCATCTACTTCATATCCCTTTGACAGGATTGCAGCTTTGACAGCGTACAACATTGAATAATATGAAATAGTGATGGCCCAATAATTCCAATATAGCTTCGGTGGCTGGTCTTTTGTCGGTTTAATATCTTTTATATTCTTCGCAATTTGCAGGCTATTTTCCGCTTTCTTTAAAAACAAATTAATTTTGAAAAGTTCTTGTGATTTATTTATTCTTTTATCTGCAACACACTGCTTAAACGAATTGGCATATGCTTTTTTATCAAATTCCACTTAAGACACACCCCCAGAATTCATCAGGGTTGTTAAGGATAATGTGGTTATTTAAAGCTTGCTTTCCAACATTTTCTTCCTTCTCTGCAATCATTTTTCTAAATTCGCTTTTTGTGATGAATATTGGGTTTATTCTTCTTTTGTATAGAAGCTCGTATTTAGAGAATGATAATGTTTTTTTTCCGTCTTTGTTGATAATCAGAAGGTCAATATCGCTTTTTTCTGTTTGCTTTCCCTTAGCATAGCTTCCGAATACAGCTATGGTATCTTTAGTATCCAGCTCACTTGCTATTTTTTTTGTTATTGGCTGATTACTGAGAAATTCCTTCTTTTCCTCATCCGAAGCCAGGACTA
>JAUYGA010000238.1 GCA_030690755.1 Nanobdellota archaeon | reverse complement strand
AAAAAAGAAAAAAATAAATTCTTATTCATACCCTGTAAAAACTGCTGATGCAATTACAGTTGTCCACTTGCCTTCTTTGTTTCCTTCTGCTGATTGCGTAAAGTTTTTTGTCTTAAAAATGTGGCCGCTTGCCTTGTATATTTGTTCGCGCTCTTCCCAAGCAGTATTTGGATCAAATTCTACGCCTAATGTTGTTGCAAGCATTGTAGCTGCTAAGTCTTCTGCATATTCTCCTGCAATTTCCCCTTTCTCTCCAAAGGAATGATGCTCTGAAAGGTATCCGTAAGCATTTCCGTCTTTAGGAATCGCAAGACCTATAGAAGATGAGATTAATCTGTTTGGCTCGTTTGTTTCGTTTCTTGCCATAACGCAATAAGTTATCTGACCTGAATTAAGCATTTTTATTCCTTCCTCTTTTGAGATAATTTTTGCGTTCGGAGGAAGAATGCTAGAAACTGTGACGAGATTGCATTTCTCAATCCCTGCGCTTCTTAAAGCTAATTCAAAACTTGCAAGCCTGTCTTTATGTATGCCTACACCCTTTGTCAAAAACATGTTTTTTGGTACCATTTTATTTTTGTTCCTCTGATTTTTTAAAAATTTTTCTAATGTTGCAGAAATCTGCCCGTATTTATAAATCTAACTTCTTTTTTAAGATGCGTTCAGAAATTATTAATTCATAGATTGGTTTTTACTGGGTTATTGTCTATGAGCGGTTTTTGGTATAGCGCATTAACACTTAGCCATGCCCTATATTTGCTGTCTTTATCGGTGCGTATTGCCCAGTCTTCCTTTATTGGGGTCATTTGGTTTAAGAGCGCTTTGGAATCATCATAATAATTATTACCTAAATCTAAGCTTATTATTAAGCGCCCTCCTGGTTTTAGATGGCTTAATACTTTTTCAATAGGTATGAAACCAGGTTGATTATGACATTTTTTCTCATCAAAATCATAACCTTGCGTTAAGGTAATCGCATTACTGAAAATAAAATCAAACTTGTGAAATGGCCTGATTTCGTTATAATCGAAATGCAGCGCATAACAATCAGGACTCCATCCGTAAATTTTAAATCCCTTATCTGTGATTCTTGCTATTGGTAATCTTGGTATGAACTCTAGGTCTATGGCTTCATTAAGAGTGTTGCTGATTGCGAAATAAAATTGAACGCCATATTCTTTTACCAATCTCGGGCCCCAAGAACCATAATCGCCTAAATCTAAAAGATCCTTTCCTTTGACAAGCCGTTTAGTTTTATAGTCTAATGTTTTACTTGGTGCGTCAAAACCTGCAAATCTGATGCTTCTTTTGATATTTGGCGTTGATTTGATGAACTGCAGAACATTTCTCTGGAGCTCATATGTTGATGTTTCAGTATTTTGCCAAAAGAAAATATTCACTAAGCTCTCAAGAGAATTGCAATGTTTTCTCCATTCGAATTCATTGTGACGATCAAACATTTTATTAGAAAAATGAACATGATGTTAAAAACTTAATCGTTTTCGAGAAACAATGCCGAAAAATTTATAGGCAAGCAAACCAATCAGCAATCAGAATGAAAGAAATACTGAAAAAAGCAGAACAGATTGCAAGAGAAGCGCATAAAGGCCAGAAAAGACGCGACGGCAAGGATTACATAACTCATCCTGAAGCAGTCGCAAAGCTCGTCTATGGCGAAGAACTAAAAATCGTCGCGTGGTTGCATGATGTTATAGAAGACACTAACACAACACCAGAAGACCTGCAAAAAGCAGGAATCCCTCATCATCTCATACATTCGGTGCAATGCCTGTCAAGAAAAAAAGACGAGAACTACTGCGACTTCATAATAAGATGCTCAAAAGACAAAATTGCGTCTCTGGTAAAAATAGCTGACCTGAAGCACAACATCTCAGACCTGCAGGAAGGCAGCATGAAAGACAAATATCGCTTGGCTTTGCATATTCTTAAAGAAAAGTGGAAATGAATCAAACAGATTCTACATCTTTTTGTTTATTTCACACAAAATACCACATAACTAATAAAAAAAGGACCATTAACACAAAAACAACTCTCACAACTCCGCGCAAAACACTTTTAAATTTCTCATCCTTTTCATCACTTTTATCAGAAAGCGCCTGTTCCATTATCTGTCTCTGAATCTTTTCAGCTTCTTTGATTCCTGTTTCGCTGCGCTTGTCTTTTCTTATCTCAAACTTGATCTCTTGGCCATTTCTGTCAAAGACCTTGAAACCTGTTTTGTTACCGATAATATTTATTGAGAATTTATTGAAAGTCTGCAGATCAGTTCCTGACGGAGTTATGTCTGAAATTCCAGGATGAGTATGTACTGTTCCAACAAAACCTTGAGTATCAGTTCCCATAAAACCAAGGCTCATTGCGCTTTCTTTAGAAGCGACATATGGATTAAATGCAACATTTTCAATAACAAACTCTTCATCCTGCAGCCTGCCGCTTAGAAAACCGAAAAATTCTTTGCTGTCATCTCTGGATTGTTCTTCAATCTCACTAAGGACAGAATCAAAAATGACAATGTCCAATGATTCATTTCCTGAATTAGTTTTCTTGATTTTCATTTTGAAGCGGCTGTTACAACAGATGAACATCGCTTAATTTAATAAAAGTATCGGAAACCGCCAAAAACATTTATATAATTCCGCGTCTTAACTGCATTCATGAAACCTGTGGAACCTATTTTTCAAATGATTGATGCTCTCAACTTAGTTCTTAAAAGCTGCCGAGTTGAAGATTATGTTCCTGATGAGAGGAACCATTCTGAGGATATGAAAAAATATATTGATTTAGGAGTCACTCCTTCGTTGTTTGTTGAATCATTGATGACTGTTTTTTACAATGCAAGAAAAGTATCATGCTGCTTCCAAGACCAGATGACTTTATCTCTTAACCTTCATGAAAGCATTGATGACCTAAGAGAGTTTGCAAAAAATATCAAGAGAGACTATGACTTATTTATGGGAACACTGGTTTTTCCAAACCCTCAAGGTTTTTGGCTGCTCTTTTTCTTTTTTAAGGATTACAAATATTATGATGAGCTTGAAAAAATTCAGCAAATTGTCATTAATGATGAATCTTCAGCGCAGATATTCCATAATCCTCAGATAATAAAGAGATTAGGAAAACTTTTGGGGTATCCTGATTGTTGCATAAAATTCTGTCTTGATTCCAGAAAAAAGGGCAAGTCAATGGAATCTGCGTGCTTTGACAGCATACATAAGATTGCCAAAAAGAAGAAAGGCGATGAGCTGATAATGCCATCAACCTTTGATTCTTCACCTTTTCTCGCTTTTGAGTTCTATCCTTGCTCAGTGAAATGCAAGAAAGCAAAAGATGTTGGAACAAAAATTCTTAAGAAATTCAAAAGCAAAGATCCAAAACTTGCTGAAGCATTTCAACTAATTTTAGATGCTAACGTCAATAGGATTGTGAACCCGCACATTAAAGGAGAGGATGTCCATGAGTTCAAGCAGGAAACAGAACAAAAAATACATGATTTGTTTCTTGAAGGCGAAGATTATGCTCAAGGATCCGGTGAAAAGAACAGGGTTGCTGCAGCATTGCTAGCAATACTGTTAGGTGCATTCGGAGCGCATAAGTTCTATCTGGGAAAGCCTCTGCTTGGAATTTTGTATGCACTATTCTTCTGGACATTTATACCAAGTATTGTCGGAATAGTTGAAGGAGTTATTTATTTGATGAAAACAGATGAAGAGTTTGAAGAAGAATATGGATAGTTTTGTTGTCGCTCTTTCATAAAGGGTTATCTATCGAGGCGGTCTCGTAAAAATTTTTCATTTCCCTGAAATGTTGTTTTTTAAGGCGTTAATTGATTGATTATTTCCGTTACGCTTCGGGATGTTTCCGAGTTCTGCGTTTTTCTTTCGGATTTTTATGGGATAGGCATATTAAGCTTAAAAACACAGCAGTATTTATGAAATTTAGAATATTGCATGAAAAAAGGAAATCTTTATATATCTTAAAGGTATATCTCTTAGATATATCTTGGTGGTAACTGCCATGGAATATGATGGAAAGCCGGTTCTGCCAACAAAAAATGCGATGGACGAACTAAGCGACATAGATCTTGACCTTTATGATGCTGTCTGCATACTGAATGATGGTTTTGAGATAAGAAAAAGAAGCAGAAACGTGATTGAGAGATGCATGCAAACGGGAAATAAGGTGATAAATGTCGTTGTTGTCGATTTAGGCAGTCATTACAAATTGATACATGCAGGAGAATTCACACTTAGCAGAAAATTCAAAAGGATGATGAAAGATGGAATTTGAAAATCTAAAGCTGAAATGCGAATGCGGCGGAAACATGGACAAGATTAAAACAAGTTGGAAAGGAATAGATGTAAGAGGCTGGAAATGCAGCAAGTGCTCTGAAGAGATAATCAACCCGGCAGATGCGCAGAAAGCCCTTGAGCTGGAAAAAGCAAGAAAAAAGAATCTTTTTGTCGTAAAGTTGAGAACTGTCGGAAAAAGCAAAGTGGTGACAATACCCCGTTCTATAATCGAGGCAGAGAAACTCAAAGATGGCCAAAAGATGGAGTGGAAACTTGAGCGAGGCAGACTTGTGCTTGTGCCCTAAACTTTGGTTTTTCTGCGCTTAATTATTTTTTCCTTTAGAGCCAGTATTTCCAGCAGTATTCATAGGAACAATATTTGAGGCGGTCTCACCTATCACATTGACTAATGAGCTTC
>JAUYGA010000236.1 GCA_030690755.1 Nanobdellota archaeon | reverse complement strand
CAGAGACGAAGAAAACAGCATTCAAGGCAGCAGACGGAAAATTAAAGTTATTTGATGCAGCAAGCTTTAACAGAGAAGTGTTTAGAGAATATATTTGCGCTCTTGTGAATGAACAAAGAACTGAAAAAGAGGTTTAAGGGGTTGATTTAAAAATGACGGACGTAAATATTTTTAAAAATTTAGAATCAGAAATATTGAAACTCGAAATGAAATTCAGTTATGTTGAAGGCGCCAATTCTCCTCATGATTTTTTAGACTTTTTTGTTAGGTATTGTTCCACTGCTGCATTAAAGGACATGATAAAATATGATGGTGAAGAAAGAATTGCAGTTTGTATTCATAAATTTAAGCAGGATATAACTGGTTCTAGCAGACCAGGCATTGTTCAGAACACTTATCCTTTTTCACTAAGCGGTCTCGAAGAAGTAAGAAATGATGCATTGAGTGTAGTAACCAAAGTATATTCTTTACCGCAGGGCATTCAAATAGAAGACGTCAACTATGTTCCTGAACCGAAGGAGGGATTTGACTTTAATAAAATATACCGCGTATCCACTTTAGAGATTCTTAAACAAGGCATGCAATTATTCACGAAACATTGAATAATTCTTTATATCCCATTCATTCTTTTCTATTTATGCCTAATATTTCAAACGAGATATGAAAAGTGTTCTAGAAAGGATTTGGCCAACACATTAAATGGTTGTTATTGCTGTTGTGAAACAGAAAGGTTTAAATATAATTAAATAACTTTGTTAAATATTAAATAAAATTAAATAATGTTAAAATTTAAATAAACTTTCAGGAGGTCTGAAAATGGTGCTAAAAACCTTTAGTGTGCAGGAGGATGTATACAATAAATTCTCAAAATTCTGCAAAGAAAATGGCGTAAATATGAGCAAGCAAGTCGAGATGTTTATGGGTTCTATGGTTGAAGAGGAGCCTGAAGCTAAAAGAGCATATCTAGAAAAACTTGAACGAATCAGACAACAAAAAGATATTCATATCGGCAGTTTGGGCGACTTAAAGAAAAGATACAAAATGGAGTAAAATGTACTCTCTTGCAACAAAACCAGGAGTGGACAGGATTTTTTCAAAGCTTACCAAAAAGAATCCAAATCAATTGAAGGCGATTTTCAAGAAAATCGAGCAAATCATTGTAAATCCATATCATTTCAAGCCATTGCGCGGAGACATGCACGGAGCAAGAAGAGTTCATATCGATACATCTTTTGTGCTGACTTATGAGATTGACGAGAAAAATAAAATTGTCCGAATTCTGGATTATGACCATCACGATAAAATCTATTAGAAAACCAGACAATATATAAATTAAATCATCTGTTTTATTATTATGCCTAAGATTTCACACGAGAAATGGAAAGTGTTTGAGAATGTGTTTGATCAGCATAGCCTGCGCAATCTCTTCAAGCTTTCTTCCCAGGGATATTTTGTTGAGCTTAAAAGCCCTATTTCTGTCGGAAAAGAGGCAAATGTCTTCTCAGCGACAACAAAAGACGGAAGCTTGGTTGTTGTCAAAATATATAGATTGGAATCGTGCAATTTCAACAAGATGTATGATTACATAAAAGCAGACCCAAGATTTTTGGCTTTGAAACATCAGCGCAGAAAAGTAATATTTTCATGGACTCAGCGAGAGTATAGAAATTTGCTTAAAGCAAGAGAACTTAATGTGAGAGTGCCAAAGCCCCTGACATTTTTAGACAACATCCTTGTTCTGGAGATGATTGGCGATGAAAGTCCTTCTCCGCAACTAAAAGATTTAATGCCTTCTGATAAGAAAGCGATGAAAGCAATGTTTGAAGAAGTCACAGGGTATATGAGAAATCTTTACAAGGGAGGTTTAGTTCATGCAGATCTTTCTGGCTTTAACATACTAAACAAAGACGGAGCTCCTGTTTTTATTGATTTTTCGCAGTCAACAACCCTTGAAAACAGCGAAGCTGAACGCTACTTGGATAGGGATGTCAAGAACATCTGCGCATTGTTCAGGAAATATGGCTTTGCCGCAGATGAGAATGAAGTTCTTGCAAAAATAAGGAAATAAGTTTTCAAATCACTTTGAAACAATTTTTAAGCAGGTTCTATAACAAGCTTATCTTTATCAGGATGTATGTATGCATCTTTTCCTTTTTCTAGATGAAGAAATTCAGCTAATTCTTTAGGTATCCTAACGGCTAATGAATTTCCGGTTTGCGTTATCTTTGTTTTTTTCCCAAGACCCCAGATGCCTTTCTTTTTTGCAGCATCTTCTATTTTTTGCATAGTTTCAGAATTTGTGAAAGATTCATTGCATTTTGAGCAGATCTCTGCTGGAAATTCACCTAAATAAACACCAAACATTGTCTCTTTTATTGTTCCTTTTTTCAAAATTCCGTTTTCGCATATTGGGCATTTCATTTAAATCACCTTGGTTTAACAGTTATTATGTAATTTGTGTCTCCTATTTTCTTGTAAACGACACAAAAATAAGTGTAGTGCGATAATATTTTATCTGGTTTTTGCAGTTCTTTTGAACCTTTAGTTATCCCTTCTTCGACTTTTGCTTCTGTAATCCCTCTTGAAATCATCTTTTCTCTTGCGTGTTTGCTGTATTTAATGTCCATGTAACACCTGTAAGTATAATAAGTACTATAATTACTATAAGTATTTAAACTTATTGTTTCTACTTCTTGGTTTATCCATTCGTCAAATATAAAAATTTATAAACTACTTGAGAGTTTCTACAGATTATACAGATTATAAATAAAGTGAATAATTAAAGGGGATAAAAGGTGTGATGATGATATTGGAAGAAAGAGTGCTGTTCGCAGGTAAGTTTGAAGATGCAAGGGATTTTTTGTATGTTGATACAATCGCGCGAGCTGCAGATACTGTAAAAGGAATCGCTGAGTTTAATTTAAATTCTGATCCTTTTTTAACATCTGATGCAGCGATTCTCTCTATTGAAGATGGAAAACTTCAACTTTATTTCGGCGATGTCAAAATAAATTTTGTCCTCAATGGTTCATCAGACAAATGGAATTCGATGAAGCGTACCGGCAAGTACAATCTATCTGCTAAAGAAAAAGGCCAGATATATTCTGCCGCTGAAAAAGGGAAAATGCTCAAAATCGAGGTTTCTGAACAAAATTTTCCTGGCATATTGGCAATTTACAGATTCTTTGAGATTTATAATACAGACGCGGGTAAGCAGGCAGGAGATCTTAATGAAGACCAAAATAAACTTTCAGAAAAAATTCTTGGAAGAATAAGAGGTACTATTGAACCATTCTCAGCAATCAAAATTCATTCATTCTCATACGACCATATGAAGCATTACATCAGGGAGGGCAGCGCATGTTTGCAGATGTGTTCTGTCTCAAAAGGAGGGCAGGAACTTGAAGTTTTCCTTGGCCAAGAATACTTTTCCTTGGTAGATTATAATATGAATGCAAGGCCCATACCAAAAGAATTGATAAAGCATAAATTAGTTCTAATTGACGATGGAAAATAACAATTTAACCTCAAAAAATCCAAAACCCTTAAAAACAAACAACCATTATTGAGGATATGACCTCCTACAGTTACGAAATAAAGATACCGAAGGACAGAATTGCGGTTCTGATCGGAAAGAGCGGCGAAATTAAGAAACGATTAGAAGAACTTTCAAATTCTAAATTAAACATTGATTCTGAAGAAGGCGATGTAACTGTAACTGGAGACGACGCAATAAAGCTTTTTAATATCAGAGAAGTCATAAAAGCGATAGCCCGAGGCTTTAACCCTGAAACAGCGCAACTGCTTCTTAAAGGAGATTTTACTTTTGAAATGATAAACATGAATGATTTCATCAGGACAAAAAATGACATGACCCGATTGAAAGGCCGTGTTATTGGCTCTGAAGGAAAAGCAAGGAGAATAATTGAAGAATTGACAGAAACAGACATCTCAGTCTATGGAAAGACAATTGGCATAATCGGACTTTCTGAAAATGTAGCTGTCGCTAAAAAAGCTGTAGAAAATCTTCTTGGCGGGAGCGTCCATTCTAATGTCTATCATTGGCTCGAGAAACAAAGAAGGCATCTTAAGATGCAGAATGTCGAGAAATTCTTAAAAGGAGACGAACTTAAGGAACCTGAAGAAGATTAGCTCAGTTATAAAGGAATTGCAGCGTCAGTAAAAAAAGATTATTTTTAAAATAATACTTGGTAATATTTTTAAATAATGTTTAATGAATAACAAATTTTATAAAGGAGTTATAATCTCGCAGTTTATAATAAACTTCAATTGACAAGAAATCAATATAACTTGACGATGTGGATTGACAAGGTTATTGACCATGATTAATTGACAATAAATTGGTGTTAGATTGGCTAAAGACGCAAAAGAAAATAAAGAAACGCTGACGACTGCAGACAGACTAGCAGAAAAACAACGAGATATTGGAGTAGCAGAATTCTTTGCAAGAAACAGACATCTCCTCGGATTTGACAACAAAAGAAAAGCGCTTCTCATGACTGTCAAAGAAGCAGTAGATAACGCTCTTGATGCATGCGAAGAAGCAGTAATACTCCCAGAAATTTCTGTAGAACTTATTGACATGCAAAATGATCGTTTCAGGGTAATAGTAGAAGATAATGGTCCAGGAATCGTAAAAAAGCAAGTACCTAATATCTTCGCAAAACTTCTTTACGGAAGCAAATTCCATACATTCAAACAGGCAAGAGGTCAGCAAGGTATAGGCATCAGCGCAGCTGCGCTTTATGGACAACTGACAACAGGCAGGCCGATAAAGATCCTTACAAAGATAGGGCCAGACAAACCTGCTTATTACTGTGAACTGCATATTGATACAAAAAACAATAAGCCAGAAATTATCAGAGAGGAAGAAAAGGAATGGAAAAAAGAGCATGGAACAAGACTTGAGTTAGACATTGAAGCGACATACCAAAAAGGACCGCAATCTGTCGACCAATATCTCAAAGAGACTGCAATTGTCAACCCTCATGTTACTGTAATCTATACGACGCCAAAAGCAGAACAATTTGTTTTCCCAAGAGCGACAGACCAACTGCCAAAAGAGCCTAAGGAAATAAAGCCGCATCCTTATGGAATAGAACTTGGCGTGATGATGAAGATGGTCAAGTGGACCGAATGCAGAACATTGCAGGCTTTTCTGACACAAGAATTCTCAAGAGTCGGTTCAGGAACTGCAAAAGAACTGTGCGAAAAAGCAGCGCTTCCGCCAAACACAAAACCAGCTGACATGACTCCGCAGATGATTGAAAGACTTGTTGAAGCGATAAAAAATACAAAATTAATCTCTCCGCCAACAGATTGCATATCGCCAATCACTTCAGAGCTAATAGAAAGAGGCCTGAAAAAAGAAATCAAAGCCGAATTTTTTTGTTCCATCACAAGACCTCCAGCAGTTTATCGCGGAAATCCATTTGTGATTGAAGCAGCAATAGCCTATGGAGGCGAACTTCCAGGAGACAGACCTTCTGAAGTCCTAAGATTTGCAAACCGCGTTCCACTCATGTACCAGCAAGGAGCATGCGCGATTAATGAAGCAGTTATTGATACAAATTGGAGACCTTATGGACTTAACCAAAGCCAAGGAAGTGTTCCTCAAGGACCAGTAATAATCCTTGTGCACCTTGCATCTGTCTGGGCGCCATTCACTTCAGAAGCAAAAGAGGCAATAGCGCATTATCCTGAAATAATCAAAGAGATGAAACTCGCTTTGCAGGAATGCGGAAGATTGCTTGGATCATATGTCAACAAGAAGAAACGCGTCCAATCAGAATTCAAAAAAAGAAGTTATATAGAGAAATATCTGCCGCACATAGGAGGCGCGCTTAAAGAAATATTAGCATTAAATGACACTCAAGAAAGAAAAGTTATTGAATCTCTAAAAGATGTGCTTGAAACCTCAAGACATGCTATAGAACTTGATTCAGTCGAAGGCGCTGGAGAAGACGGTTTTGGTCTGGAATTTGAAGAAGAAAAAACTGACGAAGGAGAAGAGTGATTAAATATCGGGAATATGATTAAGGAGAAAAACAATGGCCAAAGACAATAAAGACGAAGGTAAAGACGTAAAAATCAAAGTTAAAAGAGACGGCAAAGTATCTGCAAGGATTGTTGACTTATCCAAAGGAATATTTGACACAATAATAAAAAAAGACCATCCGCAGATTGAAACTCCAATTCGAGCGTTAAGCAATGTAAGTTATGATCCTAAATCAGGATATTTTGTCTTGCAGGACACAACAAAAACAAGAACTTTGACTGTTAATACGGTAAAGACATTTGCCCAAACACTAAGGATGCTTGCGCTTTCAAAAAATCTTGTTGATACTGATGATATCGCAACAAAGAGAGAGGCATATTATGTCTCAAAGAACTGGGGCGAAGCGAGGTTTCATGAGCAGCCTGAGTCAGACACAGTAATGGATGACATAGAAGCAATGTTCATGGTCAATAGGGAACAGCTTGGCTTTTTACCTGAGGAAAAAGGCGGAGATGTTGCAGGCCAGCTGATAGTTGTTGATAAGGATCCTGAGACTGGAAAAGAAGTAAAAATAGACTGCACAAAAATGGGAACAGGAGCATATTCAGTTCCAAGTTCAGTAGAAGAATTAAAGTTTGAGACAAAAGCAAAATTCATTCTTGCAATAGAAACAGCAGGTATGTACCAACGACTTGTTAAACATTTCTATTGGAAAAAAGCAAACTGCATACTGATAAGCATGGGAGGAGTCCCGACAAGAGCATGCAGAAGATTCATAAGAAGGTTAAGCGACGACAAAAAACTGCCTGTCTTTGTATTTACAGATGGAGATCCTTACGGATGGCTTAACATCTACAGAACATTAAAAGTAGGAAGCGGAAACGCCGCTCATATAAACCAATATTTTTGCGTTCCGCAAGCAAAGTTCATAGGAATAACTGCGCAGGATATCATAAAATATGACCTTCCGACGCATCCGTTGAAAGAAATAGACATCAAAAGAGTAAAAGATGGAATAAAGAATGATCCATTTATCCAACAAAGCCCGCAATGGCAAAAAGCTCTTAATGATTTAGTCAAGATGAAGAAAAGAGCAGAGCAGCAGGCGCTTGCAAAGCACGGCCTTAATTATGTCATAACAACATATTTGCCAGACAAGATGGCTGATCCGAAAAGCTGGCTGCCTTAGGGTTAAGTTGCAGATAAAGATTTTGACTTTAAGAAAAAATATTCATTTATCTATTTGTAAGCGATGTTTCTCCTTGCCAAGTAAGCTGTTGCCTGTTTTCTTGGGAGATTGACATTTATAGACATTGTCTTAAAAAAATCATTTGTATTCCCAATCTGCCCATACTTGCATTTTTCGTCTTCGCTTTCCCTGTAACCGTTTATTACGTGAATTTGCGCAGATAGTCTGTAACCTTTTTTAAGATTTATCGGTTTTCCGCAGTTTAATTCACTAATCAATGCATTGAATTTGTTTGCATCTTTTATAGTTCCTGATTCTTCTGAAGCGCCTGCATACATCATGATGTTGGTTCCCAACAGCATCGAATCAAGCGTTTTAATTTCATCAGTTTGCACTATGATAGTATTACTTTGGACGATATTTTCTTGTTTAAGTTTGTTATTTTTAGAACAACTTGATATATTGCCGATTAACGATAAAGCGGTAAGGCCAAGGCCAATGTAAATTGCATTTGCAGGTATGCTATATTGTTTGTTTTCCATGAATGTCCTCCTACATTTTTTGTTACTAGTCATTTATCTTTTATAAATTTTTTGTTTGTGACTACTTAAGAATGTCAAGCGCGTTTCTATTACTGGTAAAATGAGTGCAAGTATATGAGAATCCTAATTTATTTTTTTCAAACTTTTGTCAAGTGTTCTACCATTGAAATTATCTCAGCATGAGAATCATGAATCTCTTTTTGCTCTCTTCTTCTCATGTCGGCCATTGCAGCAACAGCCTTATTAAGATGGGTTTCGACATCAATTATGTTATGCATGTTTGCGGCTGACTTTTTTTGCATATCTCTTATCCAAGTTTTTTCTCTTCCATTTGTCAAAATTATGATTCTTTTTAATAGAGCAATAAATTCATTTTGCATCCTTGCAACTTTATGCGCATCATTGCATGTAATTATTGCCTTAAAACTTCCCTCTGCCTGTTTTATGTTTGTTCTCTGGACAGACAAAATTGTTTCCAATTCTTTCAAATCCTTGTTCATACCTTCAAGAAGTTTTGTCGTATTTTGCGCAATCTCTCCTTTTGTCCTGACAAGTTCAGGCTTGACCTTTCTTCTGAACTCATTGATTATCATGTCTAATCTTGCAATGTTTTTTTTCATAAGTTGCTCGCCTTCTGAGCCTAGCGCCTTTAACCTTAGAACATTTGCCCTTATGGCAGCGTTTATCTTCTCAAAATTGGCAGTGATTACCTGAACATTTTTTGCTCTTTTGAATGCCACATCATTTATCTCTTTTTCATGTTCCTCGAAATTAACAAGTTTTTTTACTGCTTCATGTTCAACTTCAATCAATTGACTTATTCTGATTAAGCTTTCTCTTACAGCGTGTTTGTTTCCTACAACACTTTTTGAAAAGCTAAGCAGATTCTCTATAGCATGCTCTTTTTGGAATGATATTGTAGAACCATAAGAAATCATACTGATAAGTTCCTTTGCATATTCTCTTTCACTTTTGATTTTGTTAAGCTCATCAACCAGCCTTCCGATGGCATTTCTTGTGAACTTGAACTCTATGATCTCGCTGTTCTTAATCTGTTCGTTAATAACGAAACCGACATTTCTGACATGCTCTGCCTTAACCTTAAGAGGCATATTTGCCGGAAGAAATGCTAATCTTTCGTGGGTTATCATGTTGATACATAAATGATGGAAGAGTATATAAATTTTGTTTTTATACTGATGCTATTGTAGCATGAGCCTATATCTAGTGAAATTAAATAAAAAAAGAAGCTTAAGATATGCTTATCTTATTAAGCAATCTTTAAGTTGCGTATTCTTCTTGCGCAGTTAGTAGTCTGTGTTAATTCTAGAGCTGCTAATTTGTTTGCTTCAATGTAAATATGCTCTATCTCATTATGTAAAATTACCAATTCACCGATTCTCCTTTTTAAGTCATTCAATGTCTGCGGCCATTGTGTTCTCAAAACATCATCTTTTGATCTTTTCACTGATTCTAGCCTGTTTTTTAATGCATTAAGATGCAATTGCATGTCTGCAAGTTTCCCATCCAAAACAGTTAACATCCTGAATATCTGAGAAGCGATATAAGCTATTTTCTTTTCTTCACCTTTTAATTGTGTGATTTGGCCAAGGTCTTGATTGATAAGTTTCATGCCTCCTCTTATATCGCTTGCAGGTTCTCTGAGAAGCTGTTTGAATTTTTCTTCGAAATCGCTGTCTGTTCTAAACAGCAATGCGTCCTGGTTTATGTTTTTTTTGTCAATAAACTTTCCATCTGCTATGAGTTTTCTTTCTGCATAAACATCAGCTAAAAAGTCGTTCACATGGCCTATCCAGCGGTCATTTGTTATCCTTAGAGTGGATACATTCTTTGATGATACATATGAGCTTAGCATATCTTTCAAAATCAGAAGTTTATTTTCCAAGTTCTTGGCTTTAACCAAATCGCCAATAATTCTTCTTACGTCCCCTATTTCTCTCTGTTCCATTCGTGCTGCAGAATTAATTCCTGCTTGCAATTGTTTTACATTAACTGGCATGCGCATCACCTTTTTAAAATCATTAATTCATATAATCCAAATGCTAACTGCATATCATTGTTAGCGTTTATTTAAATGTTTCTACTGCTTGTATGTGAAGCGATGAGAATTCTTTATTAAGTTGCTTGGCAGCTTAGTGTTAAAATAGGAGGTGTTTTTATGGAAAAAATGCAATTATTTGCTGGTCTTGATGTTCATCAAGACACAA
>JAUYGA010000203.1 GCA_030690755.1 Nanobdellota archaeon | reverse complement strand
TCAGAAATAATAGTAAAAGCAATTGTTGAAGCAACACAAAAAGGATCATTCTCACTCGCAGGCGGAGGACAGACAGCATCAGTAATAGACAAGTTCGCATCCAAAAAAGACTTCTCATACATGTCGCTTGCAGGAGGAGCTGTTCTCGAGTTCTTAGCAGGAAAAGAACTGCCAGGCCTAACATCTCTAGAAAAAAGCTTTGAAAAATTCAGTAAATAAAATAAATAATAGTGCGAATGAAAACGAATGAATTCCCCTTTGAATCCTTTTTAGAAATTGGCACTGTATCAGATAAAAATTTTTTCTGCTCCAAGAACTCGCACTCCCAACTCAGGATTATATTGACTTTTGGATTTCTCTTTATCAATAACTAAAGCGCTGTTTTCAAGAAGACGGTATGCCCACTGAATGAATTTTTCCCTATTTGGCGCAATGCCCTTATGACCGCAATATATCCCTTCGTTCTCTTTTAAGCTAAACTTGTTATTCTCGTCAGGACGGAGAAATACTCCAAAATTTAATTTTATGGTTTCATTAAGTTTACGTTCACAATATTTCCGGATATTGGCTTCTGCCTTTCTAGCCATGAATGTATGCATATATCCTGAAAAGGGTTTTCCGTTTTCCTTTAAGACAGATGCATACTCTGACCTAAGAATAGGAGGAATAATCCTAAAATAATCACTCACTAGACTCATGTAGTTATGCAATTCTGAAAATGTTTCTTGCGTAATTGGCTTAGTTTTTGCATCATTCAGATTATTTAGAATCAAAATATAATGTTTCTGAAGGGATCCATCTGGCAAAGTTTTGGCAATGGCAAGAGCAGGCTCAAAATCGCGACACTTAGCTAAAGAATAAGCATATGTCGCTTCAAGATATTTAGCTTCAGGAAATTTATGATGACCCTCGCTAAGAACAAGTTTGGCATCATTCAATGCACCTTGTTCGATTAGTGCACCGCCAAGAGTTGCATAGGAATAAGGAGAGCTATTGTCAATTTCAAAAGCCTTCCTGAAATAAGCCTCTGCAACAGGAAACTCTGAAAACTCCATGAATATGCTCCCAAGAAGATGCACGGCTCTCGCCTTGCATTCGTTAAACACTTCTTTAGAAAACGCATTCAATGAATAAACAGCACCTTGAAATGCAATCTCTGGTTGGTGAATAGGTATAGCAGCATAAGCAACATTTAAAGAAAGGTAAGGATTAGGCGTCTTTGAATTATTGATTTTTTTGATCAATCCAAGAGTTAACCCCCTTAACAAAGAATCATCAGCAACAAAACCCTGTTCGTCAAGTTTAATGTCCTCAATTGTGAGAATTTTATGCGAAGCGTCTTCTAACAAAGATTCCAAACGAGATTGTTTAACAGCATCTGACATTTTACTCTCTTGGAAGTGGCACATGTTTATAAAAATTTGTATTTTATAAAATATAATATGACCTACTTAGACCATTCAACAGAAATATCAAATACAATCACTATTATCTATCGTTTTTCTCGCGTCTCAGGAAATTGCCCCTGTCAAACAGATTCTTGACAACCACTTTTGACTTATTCCTTCCATTCTTCACGTCAGCAGTTATCACGCCATAACCTAAGTTCTCGTCATTCTCATTCTGGACAAGCACATATTCTTCCTCTTCATTGAAATCTGCCTTGACGACAGAATCACCGAAGATATCTCGGCCGCATAAAAAAAGCCATTCGCCTTTCTTGTTGACAAAAATCTTCTTGTCAGACTTTTTAGAAATAATATCAAGTAATGCAACGCTTGGCCGAAACTCACTTCTGAAACGCTCGCCCAGGAAAACGCCTGCAGCAAAAGGCTTTATCTTAACGCTGTTCTTTATCCTGGAAAGATGGCCCTCGCACTGATAATAACTATTGCCAATCCTGACAGCAGTGACTTTAATGTCTGCAAATTGCCTTATGAATTCGTGGATCATAACATTGAATTGGCGCAAGTAGTTTTTAAATGTTTGTAAGACGTGAGCTCTGCCCCTAATGTAGCTGGCATCAATTTGCGTAAGCCAATCATAAATCACATCAAAGCTGACAGAGGGATGGCTCCTAACTTTTACGAAAAGTTAGTCACAGACGAAGTCTGGGACTTTCAACAAGTTGAAAGTATCAAAAGACGTGCAACATAAAGTTGCACTCCGCTCGCCTTAATGTCAAACGTGACTGCGAGCGTAGTGCGGGTTTGCCCCGCACCTCGGGTTCCTCAAGGGTGAAACCCAGAGCTACGGAGATGTCAGCTCATGAAAATAAATAGCGATGGCTGGAGCCGATGCCAGCCGAGCGAAGCGAGATTTTGGGCAGAGCTTAAGAGATAAGAGGAAGCGTTTAAAAAACAAGAAACATATTTAAAACCATAACAGTTTCTGACTATTACAATCAAAATGGTTAAAGCCCTATTAAACAAACTAAAGAACAAATTTGGAAAACTCTTCTCTGAAAATAAGGAAGAAAAAAGAAAAGAAACAGTTAAAGCTGAAGCTCTGGAAGAATGGTTTGGCCAGGCATCAAAAGAGCTGATTGAAAACATAAACAAAGAAATGCGAAACATCTGCTTAGATATCAAAGGAATTCTTGAAGACACTAAAGAAAAAACAGACCTGTTGAATGATGCCAAACTCAGAAATGAAAACATACACCCAAGAGCAAAACAGATACTTGCAGGCAATAAAGACGAATACATAAAAAAGATAAAGCAATTTATTGGAAATGCCAGCCCTCCAGAAGACATAAATAAGGAAAGCATAAGTGCATATTGCGAAAACATCAAGCGGTCAATGGATTTTCTTAAGAAAAATTCTATAAAACAATCCCTTGTCCTGAGAGAATTTCACGAACATGAAGCTTACGAAGTGATAAAATGCATCAAAGCAATAGAGGACAAAATTGAGAACCTTCAGAAGATACTGGATAGCGAAGACATGAACAATATCGAAAAATTAAGAGCAGAAATAGAAGAGCTAAGCAGGACAATAAAAAGCAAGAAACGAATATCTGAAGAGATAGGATTGCAGCAAAACGACCTTGAAACATCAAAAAAGAGCCTCGACAAAATAAAAAAAGAACTCTCAGACACAATTAAAAACAAGGAATTCAAAGAAGTCGAACAGCTTGATGAGCAAAAAGATAATATATCACAAAATGCAAAGAAAATAGAGACAATCTTGCAGGATAAATTCGCAAACATGCGAAAGGCCCTTGAGAAATTCAAGAGAGGAAAACCAAAAGAAAAACTTATCGATGCATATCTTGAAAATCCGCTCGAGGCGCTAAAAAAGGACATTAAACTAGAGATAATACCTGAGATAAATGCATTAGAAAAAAGCATTGCAAACAACCAAATTGATTTAAAAGAGAACATAAAAGCAAAAACAATACGGGTATGCAAACAGACAACAAAAGAAGAATTAGAGGAGCTTTTAAGTGAACACAGCAAGCTAATTAAAGAACGCGAGTTGATTGATGAAAAGATAAACAACAGCACAATAACAAAAATTAAATCCGATCTTGAATCCAATGAAAAATTTTTGACTGAAAGGATTAGAAAAAACGAGGAAACCCTCAATAATTTAAAAACAGAGTTCATCAAGATAAAAATAGACAATATGGCAAGAGATATAGAAAAAAGCGCAGAAGAATCATTAGGAATAGCGCTTTCAATAAAAAGCCAATAAACCAAAAATTATACCAAAAACAAAATGAAAAACAAAAAAAGAATAAACTACTCAAAAAAATTAAGGTATGAAAAAGAACGAAGAAAACAAAAGACGCTTGCTGAAGAAAGGATTTCTGGCTTGTTCAACTTAGCTGATGAAATGATTGAAAAAGACAAAAACCTGGCAAAACGGTATGTGCAGCTCGCCAGAAAAATCAGCATGAAATACAAATCAAGGATACCATCAGAATACAAAAGGAAATTCTGCAAAAAATGCGGCAGCTATCTCAAACAAGGCAAAAATGTCACAGTAAGACTTCATAATTCTAAACTGATATATCACTGCCAGGAATGCGGAGCAATCTCAAGATTTGCATATAAAAGCAAACGCAAAAAAGCAGAAGAAAAAGAAGAAACAACAGAAACAGACCAGGAAGAAAAACCAATTATTTAGCAACTGATGCCAGCTATATTCAGGACAGAACCAAAACTCACTTCTCTTTTAATAATCTGAAACAAAGATAGGCTGCTCCCCAGATGACTAGTAGAGCAATCCAAAATACAAAACTAGACAACACTCTAAAAGAAAAAAGAACAAGATTGGCAATAAGGAGTACAATGGCGATTACACCGATAATTTGCTTAGGACCTATCTTTTTAGCAAACTTTATCTTAGCCATCTTTTAGTCTTCTTATAGTTTTCTTATAGTTTTCTTATCCGCAGATAAAAAAATGTCCTTATGGCCTCTCCAAAAATAGACATGAATGACCAAACCAGCAAGACTAAAAACAAACCTGCAGACAAAACCGCAAAATTCTCTTTCAACGCAGTAACTACAAAAAACAGGTCAATAACTGTTTCTGGCGCTGCAAAAATAAATTTACTCACTGTCTGCCAAGCCAAAGGCAGCATAACAAGCAAGGACACACCAACCAAAAGAAGTTCAACAATAATAGTGATTAATGTAATTGATATTACCTCAAGCGGATTTTTCACAAAAACAGTATAGCTCTCCTTTAATGAATCAATGACTCCTGCATCCAAAATAATCAGAATCTGCAAATAAACAAAGAATGTCAATGCCAAAAGAAGGCTTGCGATGTTAGACAGAAATTCCCCGACATAAGGAAGTTTCATAAGAAGGCTTGTGATTATGCTAGTGCCGAGAACCACAATAGCTGTCGCGCCAAGCGCAGGCCAATACCTGCCTGAAACAGCTTTTATACTCTCAAATATCGATTTTTTATCCCCTTTTGCATAAGCTTCTGCATTCTCAACAATTGCAATTCTCACCAACATCTGAAGAAGTGCTGCTATTATTACAAAACCTATAAGCAAAACAAATGGACCTGCAACAACCATTATTATCTCTCTTGAAGGAGGTGTTGTCGGATTAAGCAATTGCGGCAGACTATTGCCCAAACTAAGGAGTCTGCTTGCAAACCAAATGAACAAAATAATCACTGGCAACATAATAGCATAAGTTATTAAAATTTTATCTAATGAAAAACTGAATTTAAAAGAATCTTTTACAATTTTCAAATAACCAACACCGCCCGAAGCAGATTCAGATCTAACCCCCGATATTCTCTCAGTAGAAGAATCTGCAGATACACCAGAAGATTTTACATGCCTGACATGCTTAACAGACTTTTTGGCCTTTGAACTTTTTTTCATAATACACCCCTCTTTTGATGATGATAATAATCAAATTAGAGATAAATTATTGTTTTGGTTTATAAACATTTCGAGAATAATTAATAAAATCTGCACTCAACTATTAACAACACGCTATAAACGGCTCTAAGAAGTGAAACAACACAGTTTACAATTTCATGTTTGTGTCCCATAATGCGAAGCATACCGCATAAACTTCTCTGAAATCATCAACTCCTCGGCACTCAGATGGAACTGATTTATCCGTGGCTTTTTCAGCATTTTTGACTAATACTCGCGCCATGTAAGGCGCTTTCATTTCATTAGGAAGAGCAGCAAAAATTTCTAAATACATATTTGCGTTATATTCAAACACTCTTGGCAGTCCAACACTATTTTTCTTAAACTTTTCAGCAACAGCTATGACTTCAGGGACATCTTTGCATAATTCTTCTAAATTCAAAGGACCTAATCCCCCACCACGCGCTTCATCACACTCTCTTTTAGAAAAATTATCCTTCAATAACTGCTTTCCTTTTTCAAACAATCCCTCATTGCCATAAATATTTTCTTTGAAATATTCATCACTCATCGGAATAACTTCACCGCTATCGATTTGTTTGATAATCCCTAAAGCATACGCGCCAAGATTCTGCATTTTTTGACCACCTTAACAAATGTACTTGCAACAA
>JAUYGA010000187.1 GCA_030690755.1 Nanobdellota archaeon | reverse complement strand
ACATAAAGTCTGCCATTGTATTCAAAAGCACTGCCTTTTTCCAAGGCAGGCTTAATTTGCAATAATGATTCGTCTATTTTTTGCGAGTCGCCTTCGGCGACTACTTTCTGACGACGTACCCCACGCAACGCACCATAGACGCCGTCAACATACCAGCTGTTGGCACAGAAATTAGAATTGCTGTCGAAGTAGCTGAGCCAACAGACCCGCACAATTGCTCCATCTTGAGCATTGCTTTTGACATATTTTGGATTTGGAACATAAATTCTTGTTGTGTTTTTCCCTGCAGAATAAAGCATTTCCATGGATTTTGCAAAATCGCTTGTCATATTATTAGTCTTTTCGTCAAGATACTCAGCCATGCTGCCATGCGCTCTTTCTGCAATCTTATTCTGCTCTTCATTAATTGTTTTTTTGTAATTTAGAGTGTCAATTTCAATATAAAGATAATCATCTTTTTTATTGCCCTTCAGACTAAGCTTAGACAAAATAATCGCCAATGTGCTTTCTGAACTCTTAACCCGCTCAGCATCATCTTTTAACGGCCTGTAGTATCCTTTGTTCACTAACTGGCTGAATGCCTCATCAAGGTTTTCAAGAATAAGATTATTATCGCGCCTTGCCAGATAAAGAGTGCCGTCATTCTCAATTGTGAACTGAGCAAAATCAGCGGTCCACGAGCCCAAATTTCTTAATTCTTCATTAGTCCATCTAAGCTTTTGCGTTTCATCAGCGTGAAGAATTGTCTTTGGATCTAACTGCGCAACGCATTGCAACAAATTGCCTCTTACAGTAGCTATATTTTCGAGGTTCATTTTAGCTATAAAAATTGACTTCTATATTTAAACCTTTCGGTTTATTTGCTACCACGAAGTAGTTACTTAAACAAAGAATCAATCTTTTTGCTGTGTTGCATAATTATTGGGTTTTACCAATTTCTATGTTGATTTTTGCTTTCTGAAGGATTTCAACAACTTTTGCTAAATCTTTTTCATGTTTTAATACAATAACAGTTTTTTCTGATTTATTAAATTTTATATTTGTAAGTTCTCCTGTTCTTTCATATTCATAGTTATAATTTGATTTATCTCGATAACCATACAACTTTCTTATTGTTTGTACTTTTTCTGATTGTGTTTTTCCTTTAAGATCATACAAGATTATTGTTTTTTGTTTCATATTTTGGTGAAAATACCAATAAGTATTTAAATATTACGCTTATAATATGAGCGTAAAGATAAAATGAGGTGTTTTCATGGGAAAGATTGGTAAAAGATGGGGTCCGAATGTGACATATCTTCGGAACTGGAGGAAAGTAAATGAGGAAGGGGTTTTGCGCGGTGTTTTTTACTTGGACTTTGAGGAGGTTCAAAATTGGGATGCTGAGCTTGATGAGATGAATCGTGGTAAAAGAGGCGCGCCATTTCAGTTTCCCCGCTCGCTTATTTGTAAACAATCTGTATGGGCTCAGTTATATAATTATAGAGCAGTTGAAGGAATAACTCGGCAAGTATGCTCTTTTGCTCAAATCCCGCAATATAACGATTACTCAACAATCTATCGTCGCGTAACCACATTAGATGAACCGCTTCCAAAACCTAAAGGGAAAAAAATAAGCACCTCGACAGATGGTTCAGGAATGAAAATGAACATGAGCGGAGAATATTTCGAAGAGAAATATGGTGATGGAAAAAAGAAGTTCATTAAAGTGACAATTACCGCTGACCCGTATAATAAGGATGTTCTCAAAGTTGAAGTTTCTCTCGAGGGTGAAGGTCTTTCTGAACCAGAAGTGGCAGAAAAGCACATGAACGAGCTCATTAAAGGAGGGCATATTATTGATAAATGTTTTATGGATGGCGCAGGTGACACTCACGATTTGTTTGATTTCTGCGACAAAAACAACATTGAGCCCATTATAAAAATAAGAGATAATGCTGTCATCGATCCAGGAGGATCATGGAAGCGAGGAAGAGAAGTTACAAAATACAAAAAATTGGGCTATGAAAAATGGGCTAAAGAAAAGCACTATGGTCGTAGGTGGCCGGGTACAGAAGGCATATTTTCAGCCGTAAAACGAATCTTTAGCGAACGAGTTCGCTCAAGAGATATTGAAAATATGTGTAAAGAAGTAAAAAGAAGATTTTGGTGTTATGCCGTTCTCAAAAGATATGGGGAAGAAAAATTTGGAATCTAGCTAATTCTAAAAATGTAACGGTTTTAACTTATTTATGCAACACAGCAAATCTTTTCCAAAACCTGAGAGAACTTTTCTGTGTTATTTCATTGCAAATATTTCTTCCACACTCTGTCGTCTTTTGAATTGCCCCAGCTTTTTAAAAGATTTTTTTCTGCAAGCGCGAGCCAGCCATTTTTTTCTTTTATAATTTCCGCTTTTACCATACTTATTCAATATTGTCTAGGGTCACAGGAAATGTCACCCCCATCTTTCTCTTGGTTTAGGTGTGCTTATTTTTAGTCTTTGTTGTAGGTCAAAATAAACCTGAGCAGGTGTTTTCATATACAAACTCCTATGAGGTCTTATATGGTTATATCG
>JAUYGA010000183.1 GCA_030690755.1 Nanobdellota archaeon | reverse complement strand
ATGTTTGAACTTCAGAAAAGGTTGGGATAAATGAAAAAATAGGACGCAGATTAACGCAGAAAAGTTATGATATGATTTTAAAATCTGCGTTTTTTCATATTTTTCCACTAGTATTGCGTTATTAGTCAAAGATATTCAGTTGATTAGACGATAACATATTTTCATTGTTCTTTGACATGTTTGTAAACAGCTCTTTAATTGGCTCTTTTGTGAATGCTGACACACTTAAAATTTGGTAACTAATCAGAGGTAAAATTAGCGATAAGATTTAAACCATGCAAAATATTTTGATTGGATTTAATGATGGTATCAATAACTGAGCGATTGATAGCATATATTTCAGCCCCTCTTTCTGATTTGAATTGACCAGATATTTTTTGTTTCACTTTGACATTTCTTATAGCTCTTTCCGAACCATTATTATCTGGAGGTACTTCGAGATGATATAAAAATAAAAAGATGCTATTTCTATGTTTCAAAAGACTTTTTTGTAATGCGATTGATTTTTTTTCTGATAAAGCTATTGTGAAATTTAATAATTCTATCAACTTTGTTTCTAAAGTATCTCTTTCTATATTGGGTTTTTGGTAATCTTCAATAGAGAGTAGTTGTTCTTTTAATTCTATTGCTTGTTTAATCAATATTTTCATTTTACTTGCCCATGAACTTTTATAAAGTTCTATAAGATATTTTAGGTCTCTTAATAAATGAGATGTACATATTTGATGTCCTTTTGCATCGTAATGAAATTGACTTGCCCATCTATCATGTTGTATTCTGGCGTTTGGTAATCCATTAGCAAATACTCGTTTTATTGTATCTATGCCTCTATTAACAGAGTTAACAATATAAGTCAACTGTTCGTTTTGCCATACCCAAAACCATTGTTTTTTTCCGTTTACTTTAGCTCCTGTTTCATCTGTCCCAACAAAATCAGATGTTTCTATTTTTTGTTTGATTTCATTATATGTAGAACGTGCCTTTTCTGTAAAGCGATTTAATAAACAATGTATACCTCCTTCACTTATTGGCAATCCAAATACATCTTTCATAATCTCTTCTATTCGATTAAACGGAATATAATGCCTGCTATGCAAATACGATATCATGGCTTCCGTTTGTGAACCGTATTGAATTGGCGATGTTACTGTTTTTGGGATTTGTCCTTTACTCACATGACCGCAAGTACATTCCTTTCCGTATATCTGATATTCTCTGCAAATAGATTGTATTGGTGGTATATCTACGACTTGTCTTCGTTCTATAAACTCTTCTTTTATCTCTGTTAATTCCAATCCACACTCTGCACAATATTTTGGAACTGCTTTTATTATTTCATCTGGATTAGATTTTATTTCAAGCGTTTTCCCTTCATGTCCTTCTTGTCCTCCGACTTTGTTCTCGCTTTTTTCTCTTAAACTTTGATTTCTTTTTGGTCTATTCTCATCTTTTGATGGTGGAATGCTACTATTTCTGCTATTCTTTGGATTTTCGTAATACAATAATTTTTCACGTAATTCTTTGTTCTCTTGTTTTACCTGAATTAGCTCTTTTTCCAATCGCATTATTATTGCTTCTAATTTCTCAACCTTTTCGGAAAGCTCTTCGTATGTGGGGTTCTTTTGCAGAATGTTTTTTTTGCAAAATTGATTTTATTTTTATTCTCTTTTCTTTTTTCTAACTCTTTTTTTTTAACAAGTTATCCAATTTGTTTTTTTATATTTGCTCTGATTAGTTACAAAAAATGTTTATTACTCAAATACAGGGCAAACGCATGAAAAGTTCACACTTCTTATTTTCCGTTTCGGGAGGTAACATTTAGTAAATAAGGGACAGCAAACAGTTATCCACTAAGCAAAGTTGATGATAAAATTTGTTATAATATGATATTTTTACGCTGTCATTTCCCATAAAATTTTAGCTGCATAATTATCATCCCATCCGCATCTTTTCTTTTTTCCTTTAATGCTACACTTATAAGATGTATCGGATTTTAATTTATTAAGAGCAATTTTTCTGATAATATTCATGTTTTCTGCCCCATTACCGGCACGTAAGCGGCAATAATCTTCTCTAAAAATAACATCCAATACCCAGTGTAATTTATTTTCGATGTGCCAGTGTGTTCGTATAGCTTGGTTTATCAATGTTGCATTGCCATCAATGCTAGTTATGTAATATCTGTCTTCTGTAGTTTCCTTATTACCTTTAATAACTGTGGCATTTATTTTGACAATAGTTTTTAAATTTGTCCATTGTGATGGTTCAAGTAGCCAATCTAAATTTGTTACAGTACTACACTGTCGGGTTTCAATTCGCCCATGATTTTTCTCTGTTTGCGTGTCTGTCTGGTAGATATAATGCTTAAATTCGGGCTGCTTTGTTTTTTCAAAAAAGTCAACAATCTCATCATGCAAATTGCCTTGATTTCCTTTTAATGCCAGTATGTAATCGGCACCTTTTGAGATAATTTTTTCGGCAATTTTTTTTTGACATCCCATAGCATCAATAGTAACGATACATGATTTTACACTTATCAAGTCAAGAAGCTCGGGAATGGCAGTTATTTCGTTAGATTTTTCTGCACACTTTTTTTGTCCCAGCACCAGTCCATACTTGGTTGACATGGCACTTACCATATGTATCGCTTTTTTTCCTGCATAATCGTCGTTTGAATTACAGATAGTTTTTCCGTCAATAGGAATAACATCTTTTTCATCACTCATTGGCAATCGGTCTCGATACGCACTTATCCATCCGATAAAACTTTTTCCAAATTCAGTTGGGTCAATCATACACAGCACCCTGTTAAATGTATCGTGTGATGGAATTCCTTTGGGCAAAGTCAAAAAAGTGGACAGCCAGTTTTTCTTGGTTGTAGAATATCTGGCAATATCTTCTATGTCCTCAGCTCCAGCAATTGTCGCCAATATAGCCATGTACAATATTTCAATGAGCAGGTGTTTTACCTTGTGTTGTTGCCGACAATCTGTAAAATTCGCAAAATTATAAGAGAAGTTTGCATAAACTCTTTGTTCGTTGAATGTTTCCATAAATTTAAATTAATAATAACGTATTATATAATATGACAAATATAAAACAATTTATTATCTTTGCATCACAGTTAAAAATTATTTTATGAAAAAATTATCTTCAGGCAGACCTATTGATTTATCGCGAATAAATATTAATGAAATAAATGAGTGGTTAAACTCATACAATAGTGTAAGAGGAATTATTAGATGTCAGGCAATTATTTCGCTACACAATGGAAATAGTATGCAAAGTGTCTGTACTGTCTTGGACGTAACACGCGAAACGATTAGAACATGGAAAGAAAAATTACGAAAAGGTGGAATCACAGCATTGTTGAAAGAAAAAAAATTGGGGAAGCGTTCTAAAATCAACATTGAAAAACAAAAGAAACTCAAAGTCATTATAAAGCAAAGACCTGCAAAATATGGCTATGATGAAAAAAGATGGACTGGTAAAATATTGAAAGATTTTATGCTGAAAAACTGGAATATCAATATAGGAATTAGGGCAGCTCAACTTTGGCTCAGACAAATGAAATAACATTTTTTTCATGCGTTTGCCCTGCAAAACCATTTTGGATGACAGTAATATTTGTAATGTATTTAATTATTGCTGCAATAATTCCGTATGGGTTGAGATGCCTTCATTATTATCTTTATCAACAAGAAGTTCCTATCTTTTATAAAAATGAATGGGATTTATTTGTATTTTGCATAGCAATAGCCATAGCCATATTAGCTGAATATAAATCTAC
>JAUYGA010000181.1 GCA_030690755.1 Nanobdellota archaeon | reverse complement strand
TTGTTTTAAAGCAGTAAAACAGGCATCCATCAGGTTTATTGCTGATCCGGTTTGGCCTTCTACTTCAGACCATGCATCTTTTATTCCTGCTAGTTTAAGCATTTTTGCGCATTCTTTTTGCACAATAAGGCCTGTTCCTTTTGGCGCAGGCAAGATTCTCAATTTAACTGATCCGCATTTTCCTTCTACTGCAAATGGAATTGAGTGAGGAGTTTTGCAGTTGCATTGCCAGCTTCCGCATCCTCTTCTTATTTTGATTATGTTTCTTTTAGCGTTTCTTATTGCTTTTTCTCTTGCAGGCACTGTTTCTTTGGATTTTCCTCTGCCAGAACCAATGTGTCCGTCTTGGTCTCCTACAATAGCGTAAGTTGTGAACTTTGGCTTATTGCCTTCTCGTGTTTTCTTTTGCGTCTGTCTGAATATTCTTCTCTGGCCGCCGCCGAACTTGCCTTTTGCCTGTCCTATTAACAACAAATCATTTGTTAGGTTAGGTATTAATGCGTCAACTATCTCTGCTTCAAGTATGGTTTTACCTTCATCAAGTAATTGGTCAATATTGACTATTTCTTTATTTTTGACTCTCATTCCTGTTTTTGTTTTTGGCTTCCAGGTTTCTGCATTGAATGTCGAGCTTATCTTTATTTTTTCTACATCTTTATCTTCAGATACAGCTTTTATTTCTTCTTCGCTGATTACATCTACAACTTCAGATGCTTCGAAAACTTCTTTTTCTTCTTCATGCTCTTCAGTCACTTGTTCTTTCTCGACTTTTTCCGTTTTTTCTTTTTTTGGTTTCATTTTTTATTATGTTTATTGTATCCTGTTTTTTTCTGATTTATTTTATGATTTTGTTTTTCACTTCTTCAAAAATTTTCTTGAAGGAATTTGGATCGAATTTCGAAAATTGGGTGCCTTTTCCTTTAACTTTTTTTGCGTATTCTATGATGTGTTCTCCATTCAGTCTTTTCTCATCCGGTATTATATTGATAGAGTGATGTATGTTTAGGCCGTTGTCTATTGCTCCTTTGGCAACTGCATAAATTTTTGATCCTTTTATTGATGAATTTAATCCTGTGTCCAGGATTGCTTCAATGCATTTTTTCTCTTTTGATTTTTGCGCAATGAGCATTCCAAGGAGGTATGATGCAGGAAGGTTGTTGTTGCTGAACGTCCATCCTAATTTCTGCAGGTTTTTGGAGTGCGCGGAAGCAAGGACTTTGTCTCCTTTCGGGTTAAATTCGATTATCTGCGCGGTTATGTGGTCATTGGTTTTTCTGACTACAAGTCTTGGTTTTTTTGATAAAAGCAGTTTTATCCTTTTTTTGTAGTTAGTTCTGCCTTCTCTTCTTCTTCTTTTCCTGACAGTGTATTTTTGGTATAGCATTTTTTTCCTTAGACTTTATTTTTGTTTTCTTGATTTGGTTTTATGACCAAATCTTTTTCATTTAGATAGATCTTTATGTGATTTTTGCTTCTGAAAAACCCGCCTTTTGCTTTTAGGTAGAGTATTCTGTAAACTTCCTTGTTGACTAGTCCCTTGTCTTTTAGTTCTTTTATGAACTTTCTTTGCATTCTTATTTTGGCTATCCATGCTTGTTTTTGCGGAAGTCTTGCCGTCATTTTTCCTTTTCTTGAGCCATGACCTTTTCTTCTTCCTTTCCTTTTTTGCGCGTCATGTTCTCTGGCTCTTCCTCTGGATACGCCTCTTTTGTGTTTTATTACAATAGCATTGTCATTGATTAATGCGCGGATGTCTGATTTTGTTATGGCTTTGCTTATCTCTTCTATTCTTTCTGGATTGAAAATCACTCTTCTGTCAGAGCAATGCCCGACTTCGCATGCCATTCGTTTTTTTGATTTAAGGTTCATTTGTTTGACCTCTTATTGATATTATTGGATGTGTTTGTTTTATTTTTGCCTTTTGTTTATCTTTGTTTTTATATCTTAATTTTCTTTTTTTGTTAAGATCCTGTTTTTTTCTTTGTTATCTCTTTCTTTTTTCTCATCATCAGTTTCTTCTAGTTTCTGTTCTATGTCTTTTTTGTTTTCTTTTGCTTCTTCCTTGGTTTTTTTGTTTTTGTCTTCTTTTGTCTTTGCTTTCTTGTCTTTTCTCTCTTTCATAGCATTTTCTATGGTTTTTAGCGATTCTTGAGCATTTTTTACATTGACTATTTTCAATCCTAGTGTTATTGCTTTTTTTAATATCTCTGCTCTGTTTTTCTTGCCTACTTTTGCGATTATTATTGATTCTGTTTGTTTGTTTATTTTTGTTAATTGATCTGCATTTTGCACAAGGATTGGTTTTAATCCGTTCTGGTCTAGACCTTTTACTATGACTGGTGATCCAAATCCCGGGCTTGGGCTTCTCCTATAGCTTTTAAGATGCCTTCGCATTTTTGAGTCTGATCCTTTTGGTTTTCTCCATTTTTGCTCAAGCTTTCTCTTTTTATGTCCATCTTGTCTTAAGAAAAATGGTTTTTTGCTTTTCTTTTTACTTCTCAATTCAAGTGCTTTTTTGATTTCCATTTTGATTTTAACCTTTCATATTTTTTGTTTTTAGTTATTTGATTTGTTTATTTTGATTATTCTATTTATGGTTTTATTTCAGATTTTATTTTTCGGCATCTTTCTGGGTTATGTATATTCCGTCTTGAAATATTCTCTTGTCGAAGTTTGTTCTTCTGGTTAGTTGTTCTATATTGGCTGCTGTCTGAGATACTAGATCTTTCTCAATGCCTTCAACAAGCACGTCTTGACCTTGCACAGTTATCTTTACTTCTTTTTGGAATTGTATTTTTCTTGGTGTTTTTTCTCCTAGGAAATTTTTGACTATGAATTCGCTGCCTGAAACGCTTACATTCATCGGGAAGTGGCCAGAGCATATCTTTAATTTGTACAGGTATCCTTCATTAACGCCTTTTATCATGTTTCTTACATGCGCTCTCAATGTGTTTATGTTTGTTTTTTCTCTTTTTGTTGGTTTTTCATCAGCGTAAAATATCAGTTCATTATCTTGTTGTTTTGCTTTTATTTTATTGTCAACCCATGTTTTTTCTAAAGACCCTTTCTTTCCTTTTGCTCTAATCAATCTACCTTCTACGTTGATCTGTATGTCTGCAGGGATTTTCAGTTTTTCTTCAATTCTGGTTTTTGCCATTTTTGGTTTATTTTTGTGTGTTTGGTTATAGTATTCTAATTATTCTAATAAATGTAAGCGAGTAGTTTTCCGCCAAAGCCTTTTTCCTTAGCCTCTATGTGTGTCATAAGTCCTTTTGTTGTCGATACTATGATTATTCCAAAATCTTTAGCAGGTAAAAATCTTTTTTCGAATTTTTCAAAGTTGTTTATTTTAACTGCGTGCCTTGGTTTTATTACTCCGCATTTGTTGATGTTTCCGAGTAAATTTAATTTAAGGACATTTCCTTTGCCATCTTTGACTTCCTCAAAGTTGCCTACATACATATGGTCTTTCATTATTTCAAGCACTTTTTTTGTCAGTTTAGCTGATGGTCTGATGATGCAGCTATCTTTCCCTTTCTTTTCATTGTTTAGTATGTTGGACATTGCGTTTGCCAAAACATCATTTAATACCATTTTAACCTCTCAATACGATTATGAATATTTTCTAAAGCCTATTTTTGTTGCGATTTCTCTGAAGCACTGTCTGCAGAGTCCAAGGCCATATTTGCCTACATGACCTCCTACGCGGCCGCATCTTTTGCATTTCTTTTTTACTACGCCTACGCTTCTTTTTTTTGGTGTATTGAATTTATTGAATTTGATAACTTTTATTGGTTTTGATTTTATCTGTTTCAGAACCTTCTTGTAATAGCTTACCGTCATTTTTCTCCCTCTTCATCTAGTATTATGTTGAATTCTTTTTTCATGAAGTCTATTGCTTCGGCCTTTGTTATCTTGTGTTTTTTTCCGACTTTGTTTTGGCGTATCCTTCTTTTTTTGACTCGGAATCCTGGTCTTTCTAAAGTTACGCATACTTCCATTCCCATGATTCCTATTTCAGGATCATATTTCCAGTCAGGAATATCAATGCATTCATGTATTCCGAATGCGATATTGCCATTTTCATCGATTTGGCTTGGTGATAATTTGTTATCTCGCGCTGCAATCAGTCTTTTTAATAATGGTTCCCATCGTTTTCCTCTAAGCGTGACTTTGCATCCGATTGGCAGTCCAGGTCTGAGCCCCCATGCTGCGATTCTTTTTTTTGTTGAAGTTCTTACAGGCTTTACTCCTGATAGTTTTGAAAGTAATTTGAATCCTTTTTCAAGTACATCGTTGCTTTTTCCAGCTCCGACGTTTAAGGTTACTTTATCTATCCTGATTTCTTTCATTTTGTTCATTTTAGTTTATGTCTATTGCAGATTTTTCTTTTCCTATGACAAAGGCATATTTTTTTAATGTTTCAAATTGTTGATCGTGGATTTTCATTACTATTTTTTTTCCTTCAATTGATTCAATTATTCCTTGTTCTCCTATGTGCGTTCCGCCTGTTAGGTAGATGACTGCGCCTTTCTCCAGTTTGAAGTGCTGGCCAGGCTCTTTTTTTTGCACGTTCATAAGGAGTGTGTCGCCTGTTTTGTAGATATCTTTTTCGACAATAAGGTTTCCGCCTGATGAAAAATTAAGCTGGACTTTGCCTTTAACAAGTGTTTTGTTTTTTATTTTGTAAGGTTTTAAATCCACTTCTGTTTTTTTTTCTATTTTTTTGGCGACAATTCTTTCATTCTTGTCTATAAGTATTCTGTATGATTCGTTTATGTCTTTGAAAGTTACAACATCCATGAGTCCGACGCATCTTTTTTCGTTTTTCTCGCGTTTTCCGTTTATCAAGACTTGCTTTTTTGTCAGTATGTTTTTTACTTCTCTCATTGTTTTTGCAAATGCTAGTAGATCTCTTATCAGGACGGCTAATGGAAGGCTTCTTTCTTTTCTGTGAGCGCCTGGCATGCTTCTTACAAGCCATTTTCTTTCTTTTCTCAGTATTTGCCAAGATTTTGGCGCTGCTATTCTCTTTAAGTGTGATTTCATTTTTTACTCTCCTTTGTTTTTGCGTTTTTTGCAGTATCTTTCTGTTTATTGTCCCTGTTTTTTTCCAGCTTTTTGAGCCTTTTCTTATCGTCTAGGTTCAATTCAAGTATCACTAGATTTGATGGGTGGAATTTGAACATGACTTTTGAACCTTCTTTTTTTGTAAAATCAATGCCAGTTATATAAACCGCTTCATTTTTTGTGTCGACTCTGTCAATTTTTCCGGTTTTTCCTTTATGTTGGCCTGTTGTGATGAGCACTTTATCGCTTTTTCTTAGGACTATGCTTCTTCTGCTGTATTTTTTTCTTAGTTCTTTTGATAAGTGGCTGCTCATGAATTTTTGTTTTATGTGTTTTGGAGCGTTATGTCTGAATTTTCTTTGTTTTCTTGGTTGTGTGCTGCTCTTCCATGCGTTTGAAAATTCTTTTCTCATTGATTACACCTTGATTTTGTATTTATACAATCATATTCGCTAGTTTTGCGACCATCGGCCATTTTTCTGCAACTTCTTTTGCAATAGGGCCTTTTAGCAGCGTCCCTTTCGGGTTTCCTTTTTCGTCTTTTAATACGACTGCCGCATTGTCTTCGAATTTGATTCTTGTTCCGTCGCGTCGTCTGTATTCTTTCTTTTGTCTTACAACGACTGCAAGTACTGTTTGTTTTCTCATGTCAGGTTTTCCTTTCTTTACTGCGGCCATTATCATGTCTCCTACGCCTGCAGCAGGAATTCTTCCTTTTCTTGTTTTATGTCCATAGACTGTGAATACTTTTATAATCTTGGCTCCTGAATTGTCGCATGCTTCTATATTTGCTCCGACAGGTATTCCTTTTACAATTCTTGCCTTGACTGCTTTCATTTTTTGACCTCAGATTCAAAATAAATTTTTTGAATGTTTTTATGCGACTGATTTTATTTTTTCTATTACCACAAAACTTTTAAGTTTACTTAGCGGTCTGCATTCTGATATTTTGACTATGTCTCCTTTTCTTGCGTTTATGCATTCAGGATTGTGAGCTTTTATTTTTGTTCTTCTTTTTTCGTATCTTTCGTATTTCTTTATCATTCTTCTTCTTTCCCACATTACAATTACTGTTTTTTGCATTTTGTCTGAAATTACTTGGCCTTCGAATGTTCTTCCTCTAATCTTTAAATTACCGTGGAAAGGGCATTTTTTGTCAGCGCATTCCTTTGTTGGCGCGCTCCCTAATTCAAGTCCGATGTTTTTTGCGGTTGTTTCAATTTTTTTTACCATTCTTCACCTTTATCTTGATGCGGTCTTCAGGCCTTCCGACAATCTTTTGGCCTGATATTGTTATTTGTTCAATCTGATCATGATTTTCTGAAAAATAAAAGTCGCATTGACTTTTTATGATTTTTTTTCTTTCTTTTCTGCCATTTTTTTCTGTCTCTATGACAAAAAAGTTTTTTGTTTCGTCAAGGATTAATCCGTTTAATCCTTCAAGACTGTGATTTTTGCTTTTTTTTATTGTTATGTATTTGCCGATGAGCTCTTCTTGCGCGAGTCTTGTCATTTTATTCTTTGTTTATTGTTTCTTCAGGAAAGCCAAGTTCGATCAAAAACTTCTTGACTTTGGTTGTGTGATCGCCTTGAAGTTCGATTACTCCGTCTTTCATTGTTCCGCCGCAGGCAAATTCTGATTTCAACTTTTTTGTGACTTCTTTTAAGTTGATTTCTTTCTCGTCAATGCCTCTTACGACAGTATATTTCTTTCCAAACTTCTTTTTTTCTAGCGCCACAATTATTTTCTGGTTTTCTTTTGCAATTATTTCACAAACGCAAAGTTCTTTTGGCAGTCCGCAAGTTGTGCAAATCTCGCTCATTTACTTTTTTTATCCTCCTTTTTTGAGGTTTTTGTGATTTTGATATTTTCTTTTTGAGCTGGAATTTTTTTGTTTAATTCTGTTAGTATTCTTGCTATGTCTTTTTTGGATTTTTTTACAAGTCCTGGGCTTTTCAAGGCAGTTCCTGTAGCGATCTGCATTCTTAATTTTATTAAATCCTTTCTCAACTCATCCATTTTATTGTTGAGATCTTCTTTGCTTGCCGCTCTTATGTCTCTGTTTTTCATTGTTCTTCTTTTACAACTTCTTTTTCTTTAGTTTCTTCTTTTTTCTTCCTAGTTTTCTTCTTTTCTTTTTTTGCAGGTTCTTGTTTTTCTTCTTTTATTTCAATAGCCCCTTCTTCTATTTCAGCTTCTGTTCTTATCTCTACCTTATCAGGAAGTTCAATGTCTTTTGGCATTATTCTTACTTGTATGCCTACGATTCCTGTTTTAAGTTTTGCAATGGAATATGCTTTGTCTACGCCATTTTGGGCGAGGTCTCCGCACTTTTTCAAATAGCCCTGGTAGAATCTCCATCTTTTTGCTCTTGAGCTCGGGATTTTTCCAGACATTATGATTTCTATTCCAAGCGCGCCTGCATTTATCGCATCAGTCATTACTTTATGTCCTACGCCTTTGAATCGCGCTATTCCATATCTTTCTAATGAGTTGCTTATTCTTTCTGCAACTATCTGGGCGTCAGTATTTATGTCAGATACTTCGCTGATTTCTATTTGAGGATTTTCAAGGTCAAATTTTTTCTTTAGTGTTTTTGTGAGTTTTTTGATGTTTTGTCCCTTTTTTCCTACTATAAGGCCTGGTCTTGAAGCGTGGATTATGACTTTCTCTCCAAGAGGGGTCTTTTTCATTTTTGTGTAGCTGTGTCCAACTTTTTTAAGGTTGTCAGCTATGAACTCTTGTATCTGATATTCTTTCAATTTTTCAGCAACAAATTTTCGCTCTATCATTTTTCCTCATTTGCTTTTTTTGTTTGATTTTTATTGTTATCTTTTTCTTCTTTTTGTGTCTTGTCTTTTGCAGGCTTTTGTTTTTCTTTGTCTGCGTTTGTTTTATTTGACTTTGTTTTGTCTTTTGGTTGATTAACTTCCATAACCATTACTTCAAAGTTTGTTCTCTTTGTTCTTCTTCTTCTTTTTCTTCCTGCGTGCCACGGTCTTGATCCAAGGTTTGCGCAGACATGGCATACTACCAATGAATTTGTGTTTAATCCTTTGAATTGCGCGTTTGCTTCAACAGATTTCAGTATTGTTAATACTTCGCTGCATGCTTTTTCAGGGAATCTTCCTGCTGAAAAGTTTCCTTTTCTGTGGCCTACGTTCTTGTTGAATTGCTTGAATGGGATTGGTGTTTTCATGTTGATTGCGTCTTCCATCAGCTTTTTTGCTCTGTCTAGTCTTTTTCCTCTTATTAGGGAGCATATCTCTATGCAGTGTTTTGTTGAGACAGGTAGAGATTGCCCTACTGCAACTGCCATTTTTTCTTTGTCGTATTTTCCTGCGTAGTTTTTTCCCATTTTGATTGTTTGTTTTTTGTTAAATTTATTATATTTGTTCTATTATTGTATTTATCTCACTGAAATGCTTGAGCTTGATTTTGTAGCGCCAATTCCCGGAGCATTGTGCGCAACCTTGTTTCTTGTAAGGGCAAATTCTCCTAATCTGTGGCCTATCATCTCTTCAGTCATTATAACTGGCAAAAATGTTTTACCTTGGTGGATTTTTATTATTAAACCAACCATTTCTGGCAAGATTATCATGTCTCTGCAGTGTGTTTCAATGTTTTTTTCTTTAGCTCTTATTTTCTTTAGCAGTTTTTGTTCTTCTTCTGTCATTCCTCTGAGCAGAGTTCTTCTTTGTCTTGCAGGAATTAATTTAGCAAAATCATTTATATCAAGTTCGTTAAGTTCCTTCAACGTTTTTCCGCGATATATAAATTCTTTTTTTGCCATCTTAACTCCATAATGCGATTTGTTTTTTTATGTTATTGGTTTATTTTTGATGTTTTAATTTAAGTGTGTTGTTTATTATATTGTTATTTGTTCCTTCCAGTGTGTCTTGGTCTTATCATACCTACCAT
>JAUYGA010000179.1 GCA_030690755.1 Nanobdellota archaeon | reverse complement strand
TTGTTTTGTTTATTATTTTAACTTTTTTCATAAGATATCTAATAGATATCTTAAAGTATAAAAACTTTTCGGTTTTTGACACTATCCTCTAGAAATTATTTGCTTTCGGAGATACTGTAAATCCGTCTGCTTAGGTGTTTTGTTGTTTTTCTTACATATTTATGTGATTTTTTGAGGTATGATTTATAAATAAATTAAATAAAATAGAGCATATGAGAGCTAAAGCAATAATATTTGATTGGGATGGGGTAGTAGCTGATAGCCTTCCTGTCCACTTCAAAATATACAAGGCAGTTGAAAAAAGGTTGCAAAAAAAGATAATGCCTGCCCATTATTACAAAAACAGCGATTTCATAGATTTAGACTGGCGAGAGAACCTTAAAAAAGTAGACATAAACGATAAAAAAACATGGAATAAGATTAGCGAGATTTACAAAAAGGAATCTGCTCGTTTAAATTCTGAAATAAAGCCTTTTCCAGGCATGAAAAGAATAATCATAAAATTAAGCAAAAATTTTAAATTAGGCATTGTTTCAAATAATTATCTTGATGTCATAAATGAAAAATTGGAAGAATGGGAAATGGAACATTATTTCAAAGCGATTGTTGATGGGCATTTCAAGACAAACAAGCCGCATCCAGGTCAGCTGCTTGAATGCATGAAGAAGCTTAATGTGCTCCCTGAAGAAACAATTTATATAGGTGATATGGACGGAGATATAACGACCGGAAGGAATGCTGATGTCAAAAGAGTGATTGCAGTAACTTACGGTTGGCATTCACATAATAAGCTTAAATGTTTTGAACCAGATGCTTTTTTTCATAAACCTGAAGACATGTTAAGCTTGCTTCATTATTAATAAACTAAAATCATTAAATATAATCTGACTGATCATGAAACTAAATAAAACACTGGAAATTAAAGTAAAGAATATCTCATTAAGCTATCTCAGAAAAGGCAGGCCGAATTTTGATGTTCCTCATACATTGTGTGCTGTTTTTTGGATGAAAAAGATATTGAAAAAAGAAAATGCTGATGAAAAATGTTTGCTAACAGCGGTATATTTTCATGATGTCGGATATTCCTGCATGTTCAATAAAACAGCAGATTATGAGCAGGTTATAAAAAACAAAAAAACACATATGAAGAGAGGTTCAGCAATAGCAAAAAAAGAACTGAGCAGACTAAAAGAGTATTCAAATAAAGAGATTGTTAAAATATCAAAATTTATCTGTAATCATGATAAGCTCAAAGAAATAAAAAATAGAGAAGAAACGCTTTTAATGGAAGCGGATAGTCTTGGGATGGTCGATGTTATCAGAATAAAACCTACATTCGGGGCAGAAAATTGGACTAAGTTTTATGAAGACTTTAAAAGGTTGAGAGTTCCATTGTTCAAAACAAAAATATCAAAAAAATTCCTTACAATACTTTTAAAAAAAGCAGATAGGTATTATGAAAAACAAATGAAATTGATAAAAGGACCTGATAAAATGGCCTGATAAAAGGATAATAAAATGACACGAATCGCAATTGTAAAAAAGGACAAGTGCAATTATGAAGGATGCGGCATGTATCTTTGCATAAAGCTATGTCCTATAAACAGGACAGGAAAAGAATGCATAGTTGTAAATCCGCTCACAAAGAAAGCGCTTATACATGAAGAGCTTTGCACAGGCTGCGGAATCTGCCCAAACAGATGTCCGTTCAAAGCGATTTCAATAATCAATCTTCCTGAAGAGCTCAAAAATGAACCGATGCATCGTTATGGAGAGAATGGTTTTCGGCTTTATAACATGCCGATTCCAATGTTTGGTAAAGTTGTAGGAATACTTGGAAAGAATGGAATTGGAAAATCAACAGCGATAAAAATTCTCGCAGGCCTAATCAAGCCTAATCTTGGAAATTTCAAGAATGAGAATGGCGCGACAAAAGAGGAGTTTGCAGAATACTTTAAAGGAACTGAAGCGCAATTGTTTTTTGAGAAACTTTCCTCAGGAGAGATAAAAGTCGCTTACAAGCCGCAGTCTGTAGAGTTGATTGCAAATGCTGCTGACGGAAAAGTCGGAGAGCTTTTGAAAAAGATTGATGAACGAAAAATCTATGACGAAATTGTGAAAAAACTTGAGCTTGAGAAGATTCTTGAGAATAATATAAAAAACATATCAGGCGGAGAGCTTCAGAGAGTTGCTATTGCAGCTACGGTCATGAAGAAAGCAAATCTCTATATCTTTGATGAGCCGACAAGTTATCTTGATATTAAACAGAGAATAAAGGTAAGCAATTTCATAAGAAACCTTGCTGATGAGAATACAGCTGTTTTAGTTGTAGAGCATGACTTGATAATCCTTGATTACATGACTGATTTGGTCCATTTAGTATACGGAAAAGAAGGCTGTTATGGAATATTCAGCCAGACAAAGACAACAAGAAATGGAATAAATGTCTATCTTTCAGGGTATATGAAAGAAGAAAACGTCAGGTTCAGAGATAATGAGATAAAGTTCGAAGTAAGGCCGCCGCTTGATATAAAAAGAAATACTCTCTTAGTTTCCTGGAGTGGAATTTCAAAAAAGCTTGATTCATTCAGCCTTAAAGCTCAGAGCGGAGAGATATACAAAAAACAGGTTACTGGGATTCTTGGAGAGAATGGCATTGGAAAAACATCATTTGTAA
>JAUYGA010000171.1 GCA_030690755.1 Nanobdellota archaeon | reverse complement strand
TCATCTTTTATTGTAGCAGTTATTGTGTCTTGATGAACATCAAGACCAGCAAATAATTGCATTTTTTCCATAAAAACACCTCCTATTTTAACACTAAGCTGCCAAGCAACTTAATAAAGAATTCTCATCGCTTCACATACAATAAATACATACAAATATAAATGCGCAAATAGGTGTTCAAATTTAGGTAAAAAAAGAGGTGTTTGTTTGGGCAAGAAAGAGAGTGTATCTGTAGATGAAAAGTTAAGAGAATCAGAAGAAATATTTAGGACAATATTTGATAATGTCATAGTCGGCATACTCGCGGCAGATCCTAAGACAAAGAAATTCATTCTTGCCAATAAGGAGATATCAAAGATAACAGGCTATTCTAAAGAAGAGTTATTGAAATTAGACGTATCTAAAATTCACCCGAAAAAAGATCTTCCTTATGTGTTAAAACAATTTGAAAAGCAGCTGAAAAAAGAGATAAAAGTCGCGCATAATCTGCCTGTTCTGCGAAAAGACGGAAAAGTTGTTTACTGCGACATCTCATATACTGTTGAACATATTGGCGGCAAAGATGCGCTTCTGGGTATTTTTAGAGAAGTGACTGATGAGAAGAAAGCAGAAGAACTCAGGGATAGATTCAAGCTTCTATATGACACTTCAGCAGATGCTGTCATGACTTTAGAGCCGCCAACCTGGGTATTCACATCCGGAAATCCAGCAACTATCAAAATGTTTAACACTAGAACAGAAAAGAAATTCGTTTCGCTGGGTCCGTGGCAACTATCCCCGAAATATCAGCCTGATGGTCAGTTGTCTTCTGTCAAAGCCAAAAAGATGATTATGACTGCCATGAAATCCGGCAGCCACTTTTTTGAATGGACGCATAAGAGATACAAAGGAGAGGATTTTGCTGCAACAGTGCTTCTCACGAGAACAGCAGTTGGCGGAAAAAAATTCCTGCAGGCGACTGTAAGGGATATAAGTGAGTCGAAGAAGTTAGAAAAAGAAAGAGAAGAAAGCACGGCAAAGTTCAAGGCATTGATGGAATTCTCTCCTGATTGCATAAAGCTATTTGATATCAATAGAAAACTTGTTTACATGAGTCCTGGCGGTCTTAGAGAACACATGCTGAAAAAAGCAGAGGACGCTATTGGCTGGGATTATCTTGGATCAATCGTTGATGAGCAAAAGCAAGAAGTAAAAGACGCTTTCAACAGGGCGCTTAACGGAGAAATAGTGTCGATTGATATTAAGCACTTGCGTGAAAAAGCAACAAGAGAATGGTGCAATCTTTCTCTCTTCCCAATGAGAGATGCGGATGGCAAAATAAAACATATTTTTGGCGTTTCAAGAGACATCACTCAGAAGAAAAAAGCAGAAGATGAGCTAAAGAAGAAGACTGCCATAATCGAACACAATTTTGAGGCCATCGCATTGATTGATTTAGGCAAATCAAATTTATTGACTTATGTCAATCCTGCATGGGAAAAACTTTTTGGATATAAATCTTCTGAAGCGGTAGGGAAGAAGAAAGGGTTAATCATTGCCGCTGCAAAAAAAGACCCTGAACTATTAAAAAAATTTAAAGAATCAATTTCAAAAAGAACTCTTTTTTCTGCCGATATGGAATGGACTGCAAAGTCCGGGAGGAATATCATTGTTGAAGCAATTTTAATGCCTATAAAGGATGATAAAGGAAAAGTCATAACTTGGTTTAATACTATCAGGGACCTCACTGAAAAGAAGAAAGCAGAAGAAGAGCTGAAAAAAAAGCTAGAGGAATTGGAAAGATTCAACAAGTTGACTATTGGCCGAGAGCTGAAGATGATGGAGTTGAAAAATAAGATAAAGAAGTTAGAAGCGCTCAAGGGAGTGTGAAGCAAAAAGATATTGATTAACGATATTTCAATCGAATATAAATCAGTCGGAAAAATGAAAAAATCAGATAAAATCAATAAAAAACAAAAACACAAGCAATGAAAATTACCGCAGCAACAATCATAGTTGCAGCATTGGTTGTAATTTTAATTGGCAATTATTTTTTATTCATTAAAGAATAGCCTGAAAAATACACCGGGCCGATAGGAGAAGCAAGGTAAAAATATGAAAATAAAGACAAAACTCAATCTGAGCATATTGATTACAGCAATGCTGGTTTCTGTTTTGATAGCGGCGCAAATTATAGGATACAACCACGTCAGCAAAGAGATTGAAAACTTGAGATCTATCACGGAAATACAGCAGTCTGCCTTGGAGCTTAATATCCTCATGAATGAATACTTAAGTGAGCATCACACTGAGTATCAGGCATCATCTGAGCGCATTAAACAGCAATGGAATTTGAGGTATGATTCAGGATTGGCGTTCTTTCAAAAAATAGAAGAAAGCGAAAAAAGAGAAGAAGAAAATACGCTGATTAATATTCTATCGGAAAAAGAGGAAGAAGAGGAAAGGGCGCTAATTAGGGGCATAAAAGGAAGCTATGCGGCTTTTGGCGGCGTGTTTTCCCAGCTGATTCAAACCCATGAAAAAAAAGACAAGCTTATTGAAGAAGGCGCTTCGCAGAAAGAAATTGATGCGGTTGAAAAGCTGGAGAACCTGCAATTATCGCTGGCGCAAATATTTTCTCAGGAGATAGCTTCTTCTACAACTGCCCTGCGCGATGTTGTATTTGAGCATTTTAATGAGCAAAACAAATCGATAAATGCCATTATGGTTTTATTGATTGCGCTGATATTTATCATCACCGCAGCCATTTCCTTTAAAGTTTCAAGAGATGTCAAGATGCCATTGTCTTATCTGACAAAAAACGCAGAATTAATCAGCAGAGGAGAACTCGGGCATAGGATTGTCGCAATGAATGACGACGAGTTTGGGGAGCTGATAACTGTTTTTAACAAGATGACGGCGGATTTATCTAAATCGAGAAAGCTATCTGACGATTACAAAAAAACTCTGGAGAAGATAGTGGCTAAAAGAACCAAAGCGCTGCAGGAAAAGATTGAAGAGCAAAAAAAGTTCAACAGCGTTGCGGTCGGAAGAGAGCTTAAGATGATTGAATTGAAGAACAGAATGAGCGAACTGGAAAGCCTCGCTCATGCAAACCAAGACAAGCATGAAGAGCAGGGAATAAAAATGAGAGCCAACCAAAGAGAAATCAAACAAAAAAAGCAGGGACACAATAAAATAAGGTAACTATGAAAAAAAATAATTTTAGAATCGGAATAACTTTGAAACTGGCTGTTCTGATGGTCTGCGTATCTTTGATTCCATTGGCCTTCCTTGGCGTTATTATTGTAAAAAACACATATCAGAATGTCGAATCAGAGCAAAAAATAACAATGAATTATGTCTTGGAATCACAAGAAGAGTATTTTACTTCTTTTATCCACAATAAAAAAAATAATTTAAATTTTATTGTTGAATCATTGGCTGTAGGGGATTTATTGGATTCATCTGTCAAAAATGATGCTGAGGGAGTCAAGACCAGGATAAGGCTTCTTTCTCAAAAGGCTGCTGAACAGGCAGGAGAATATATCAGAACCCATCCGAATATGACTGTCAAGGATCTTCAGAACGATTCTGTGTTCCAGAAGATAGCTGTCCAGCCTGTCGGCAGAACAGGCTATACTGCGCTGACTGATGTATCAACCTTAATCAATAGGTTCCACAAAAATCCCAAGATTGTTGGCACAGACCTTAGCTTGCTTAGCAAATCGCTCCCTGCATTTTGGGGGGTCATGTCAAAATCAAGATATGGTCAGGAAGCAGAAGGTTTTTACGACTGGAAAGAAGCAGACGGCTCGATAAGACAGAAATATATGCATATCCAGCCTATAGATGCGGTTACGGCTGACAATGTGACTATGAATGTTGCAGCAACAACCTATGTTGATGAATACAGCTCATCATTGGCTGTGTTATTTGAAGCAGACTCTTATCTCACTCAAATAGCTGCAGCATTCCATTTACAAAAGCTTTTTTTGGTCGACGCGAACGGAGTGCTTTTTTGGGGAAATGAAAAAAACCTTT
>JAUYGA010000166.1 GCA_030690755.1 Nanobdellota archaeon | reverse complement strand
ATTAAAGGAGACTTTAACGATTAAGGGGAATAAATTACCTTGTTTAAGAGAGATTTATAGTAAAAATACTGATTTGAGTACAATTTTTGAAAAGAATATAAATTCGACAGATTGTGTTTTCTTGACGAAGAAAGTGAATTCTAAAAAATATTCAAATATACTAAAAGAATTGATTGTAAAATGACTCTACCTAATCTGTATAAGCGAGTTTAAATATCGACATATGGGACAAGCAAGAGAACTAACAAAGAAGTAGTTTGTCAGTTCTGGAATGTCATTAGCAACAAACAAGAACAAAAAAATTTGGAGACTAGCGACCACGAAAAAAACGGGGCGTATTCCGAAAAGCCAAATGAGTAGGTAGAATTAACAACTAAAAATTATGGACAACTTATTTAAATCGGCTATTTGGGCAACCATTGCTGCGATATCAGCAATTATTGTACTAGTAATTTCATTGATTAATAAAAAAAAAAAAGCAAACAAAATGTCTCATCAGGTATAGACATTACTAGCTCTACTGTTAATGAACAAGTTGAAATTACAAATAACCTTTCTGAACAAGAAAAAGACAATTATGACAGTCTTTCTGAACAAGAAAAAAAGGAAGCAGATAAATATCTTAGTTATGGTTTGAAAAACGGAGAAAAACTTTTGATTAATCAGGGCAAACGCATGAAAAAAAAGTGAATCATCGAATCTTCCGAAGCCACAATTGCGCAGCCCTGATTCCAATTTTTAGCGCCCATTTCTTTTCAACATAATCTGCTAAAATTTGTCCTGTCCATTTTTTTGCTTCATACCCATATATTGTCGGCTTACGTTTTATCAGTTTTTTAATTTCCTGCAATTTATCATTGCTGATTTTTGCACGTTTACCCACCTTTTTCATGCTTATTAGCCCGGTTAAACCGTTTTTTCGCAGCTGGTTTTTCCATACCCTTACCGTTTCACGGGTTATGCCTAAAACTTTGCAGACATCCTGCATGCTGTTTCCATTATATAACGAAATAAAAGACTGACATTTAATATAACATCTTGCATTTTTACTGTTTTTCATCCAATCTGCTATTTCTTGCACATTAATGTCTGATAAATCAACTGGTCTACCTGATATGTTTTTCATAAAATTTTGATTTGTTTTAGTTTACAAATATATAATATTTATTATATTTGTCATTATATATAATACGTAATAAAACAACTATTTGTATGGAAACCTACAATGACAGTATTGTTTATGACAATTTCAATTATTATTTTGCGAATCTTACTGATTATCGTCAACAGCATAAAATAAAACATCTGCTTAGCGAAATACTGTTTATCAGCACATTAGCTGTAATTGCAGGGGCTGAAGACGTGGAGGATATTGCCCGGTATGCCCGTACTAAAAAGAGCTGGCTTTCAACTTTTTTGAAGCTGCAGGGCGGAATACCATCGCACGATACCTTTAACAGAGTGCTTTGTATGATAAACCCACAGGAATTTGAGAGTAATTTTATTGGGTGGATAGGCGCGTACCGTAGCCAGCTACCTGTAAGTTTTGAAAAGGATGTTATTCCAATCGACGGCAAAACTATTAGAAACTCAAAAGATGATAATGCCGCAAAAAAGGCCATTCACATGGTAAGCGCTATGTCCACAAAACATGGGTTAATCATGGGGCAAAAAAAATGTGCTGAAAAATCAAATGAAATAACCGCCATTCCCGACCTTCTGGATGTGATTGATGTAAAGGATGCTATTATTACCATTGATGCGATGGGTTGTCAGAAAAAAATTGCAGATAAAATTATCTCAAAACATGCAGACTACGTTTTGGCTTTAAAAGGAAATCAAGGCAACTTGCGCAATGAAGTAACCGGTTTCTTTGAAAAAGTGAAACAACCGGAATTCAATCATTATATTCATCAGGCTGATACGGAAATAGAAAAAGATCATGGACGGCTCGAAATACGAGAATGTACAACCATTACAAATTTAGATTGGTTATTAGAGCCTGCCCAATGGAATGCTCTTAAGAGCATTGTTAAAATAAAAGCTACCGTAATGAAAGGAGAGAAACAAACCGTTGAAGAACGCTATTACATAACCAGCCTTGATGGCGATGCAAAGCTGCTGAACCACGCTGTAAGAAAACATTGGCATATTGAAAACAAATTGCATTGGGTACTGGATGTCATTTTCAGAGAAGATTATTGCCGATTAAGAACTGGGAATGGTGCAGAAAACATGAATATAATCAGAAAGATAGCCCTTAATAAAATGAAAGCGGATCAATCTGATAAATGTAGCATGAAAGGCAAAAGGAAAAAATGTGCATGGGATGATAATTATGCAGCTAAAATTTTATGGGAAATGATGGCCTAAAGAACTCTACTTATATTTGATCTCCAGTTTATCAGACTTTCCCTGATAGAAGGTGAACTATGCAACCCATCCTTATAGTTCACTGACATACATACGATTACTAATCAGACAGGCAGAAATGAAAAATGTTCATGCGTTTGCCCTGTTTGATTAATAAAGTTAGTAGGAAAATTGATAGATTTGACTATGAAGAATGGGGAGTAATTATTAAAAAACAA
>JAUYGA010000164.1 GCA_030690755.1 Nanobdellota archaeon | reverse complement strand
TTCAAGTATGAGTATTATCAATATATTTTCATTACCTTCCTTAGTGCCATGCTCAAGATTATTGATATTATGATATAAATCCAGACCCAGCTTAGCTTCCATATGACTTTTAACGGTTCATTGCCAATTTCTATCTTGGTTATTCCGTTGTTCTTCACATACTGCATTACTGGAGCATACATCTTTTGGTTTGTCACGAGTGCTGTTTTTCTGCAGTCTGCGCAGGATTGACCATTTAACTTGTATTCTATCATATGTTCGCCTTCTTGGCCTTTGAGTATCCAGGTTATTTTTGTTGAGTTTATATCTTTTTTTGCATCCCCTATTACTTCAAGGCCTTTGCTTGTTGTTATCTCAGCATTTCCGATTATGCCTTGATTTATTGTTATTGTTGTTGTGAATTCTTGGTTAGGTTTGATTGATTCATAACTGAGTGAATTATTCAACCATGCAAAGATAAGGATTAATGGTATGAATGTTACGAGCGTTGGTTTCAATGATTTTGTGAAATACTGCATATTTGTCTGCATTGCTTTTTTCTGCAGTTCCATGACTTTTTTTGGATCTTTTTTCCCTTTCATCTCGTCTGTGCATTTTTTTATTTCATCTTTCAATCGTTTCATCTCTTTTTGGTCTGTCATCCATTTGTAGACAAGTGTCATAAATACAGTTACAACTATTGAGACAAAGATTGTCGCAAGCAGCGGCGACATGTATGTTACAGGGTTTATTGCTTCTAAGACCATTTTTTCAACTCTGGTTTAATTTTTAGTATTTTTATTTAAATTGTTGAATCGCTGTTTTGGCTATTTGACTAATTTCCACCCATCATTTTTCTCATCATAGGGTTCATGTCCATCATATGTTCTCTTGCGATTTGTTCGTATAATTGGTAGATTATCATTACTGTCAACAGGATTCCTGTTCCTTGTGTTAGCGCTCCAGAAAGATCAGCTAGCGCAGCGAGCAAACCTACTGCAATAGCTCCCATGACTGTCAATGGGCCAATGTACCGTTGCAAAAGTCTTTCTAGTATTCTTTCATCGCTTCTGAATCCTGGAATTGAAAGCCCTGAGGCAGTCATCTGTTTTGCCTGCGCTTTTGCATCCATTCCAGATGTTTGGACCCAGAACCATGCGAATAATACGCAGCCAGCTGTTAAGATCAATATGTATGCAAGCATGTGTACTATGTCAATAGGCACAAATTCTCCTTTTATTATGTTTCCAACAACATTCTGCGGGAATATCCAGGATACAAATCCTGTTGCAGCTGTGTTTCCTGAGAATGTTCCAAGTATGGGGTGTCCCCAATTTTCGAGGAGTTTAGCCCATAATTGTATGTTTGCGAATAATGCTGAAATTAATATTACGGGGATGTTGCTTGTGTATACGAATTTGAGAGGCCATCTTATTCCGTGTCCTCTTATTCTTCCGAAAGATAGCGGGATTTCGACTTTCATTGCCTGGATATATACTGCGCAGACAAATACAACTATTGTTGCAACTATTGCCGCAAGCGCCAGAAGAACTAATTTTGAATCAACATTTGATAGACCATACATTAATTCCCATAGTTTTCCTCCAGCTGGCGAGTCTCCGCCAAAAGGGTATCCGACGCCTCCAGATGTGTCAAAAGGAGTTAGTAATCTTACCATTATGTTTTCTGAAACTCCTGCTGCGATGAATAAACTTATTCCTGAGCCAATACCCCATTTGCTTACTACTTCATCCATGAACATTATCATTACTCCTCCGATAACTAGTTGGAATATGAGCATTATTCTTAATTGTGTGAATAGAGCTGTTCCCATGAGTTCTGGCGAAGGCGATAGTCCGCCCATCAGGACAAATACAGCTGCCTCAAATAGTACGAAGAATATTGCTAGAAGCTTTTGTATTCCTTGAAATGTCTGTTTTCCTTCATGCGTTGTCAGGTCAAATTTTACAATGCCTGAACCATTTAATAGTTGCAGAACAATCGATGCTGTAACTATGGGACCGATTCCTAGAGATATTATTGATCCGAAGCTGGCTCCTAAAATAAGGGATAGAAATTCAAATTGTTGCAGCGCATTTAGTCCTAGACCGAATAAAGGGACATGGCCGAGAATGAAAAAAGCAATAAGCATGACGAGTGTCCATTTGAGTTTTTCGTTGAATGCAAGTTTTTTTTGCGAAGGGGCTGCAACTTCTGGTAGATTTTTTAAAAAATTTTGCCAAAAAGTCATTCCACACCTCTACTGGCAGATATTGTCTGCTTTTTGTTAGTTTTCAAAAAAATTAAACTCTTTTTACGCTTTGGCTTTGTTTGGTTTGCCTGCTTCTTTAGCCGGTTTAAGTTTTTCTTTCAAGATTACCTGTCCGCCAGCGCCTTCTATTTTCTCTTTACCTTTCTGGGATATCTTAGATGTTGTAATTTTGAATTTTTTTGTTACCTTTCCGTCACCAAGTATTCTCCAGCTAAGTTTTTCAGCATCTATCACATAAGTTCCTTTTTCTTCAGTTATCTTTTTTTCATTTATTAACTTTTCTAGATGCTGTTCTACATAAGATATGTTGACAGGATGTAGTTTTTTTACTTTGTTCTTCTTGATGAATCCGAATTTTCCAAAGTAAGTTTCTGACCAGATCATTGGTTTTATGGTATCTGCTCTTTTGCCTGTTCCGGCCATACCTCTACCGCCGCGGTTTCCAGCGCCTCTATGCTTTTTCATAGCGCCCCAGCCATGCGTTGTATTTCCTCGGAACTTTACATTTCTTCTTTTTCTTCTTACAACCATTTTAAACCTCTTAACTGTGATTAAAAATTGGATAATTGTTGATTATATACTGTTATTGTTAATGCTTATAAATTTACTTAAATCATTCTTTTAAGCAATCCATTTATTTTTTCTCCCCTATAACCAAGCGCTCCACCGGCCTTGAATGAGACTTTGATTCCTTTTCTTTCAAATCCTTTCCTTGGCGGGTTAAGTCTGAAATACTTCTTGCCTTGATCTCTTTTTTCTTTCAGTAATTTAAGAGTTTCATCATCTATTTCTCCCCAAGTAATCATGTCTTTTACTTTTTCTAACATGCCTTTGTTTTCAGGGGTGTTTTTCAATACCACGCAAAAATTTCTTTTGTAAAGGTGCAGCATTGCTAAAGTGTCTTTCACTTTTTCTGATGATCTTCCTTCTCCTCTGACACGTACAACTCCAAAAAGGATATCATTATTGTTTTCAGTTTCTTTTGCTTTTTGTGTTTTTGTAGGTTTTTCCATTTTTGCGCGCTCGTTTATATTGACTTTTTATGATGATATGTTTATTCTTTCTTTCGTTCAGATCCTTCAAGAACACCTAGAGGACCATTGTATCTGCTTAGCAT
>JAUYGA010000163.1 GCA_030690755.1 Nanobdellota archaeon | reverse complement strand
AAAGTCAGGCGGAGGAAGAGAGAAACGCATCTACACAATATCTTTAACTCAAAACGTTGAAAAAGAAAATGGTTTGTTCACAATAATAAACAGGTATTCAAAACTCAAAGTCAACCCATCATTCAAACATATTGTTCATGGAAATTATGGCTGCGAAAATGCCTTAATTGATGCAATAGAACAGAATGACGCAAGAGCGCTGCTTGCCTCTCTTTCATTATTCAACCATATCAAAAATTGGTCAAAATTATACTCTCTGGCAAAAGAAAGAAAACTCAGAAAAATTGTCGGAGCATTATATGATGTTTCAAGAGAAGCAATAAAAACTAATAAAATGCCAAATAAAACGTATGAATTAATGCTTAATTCAGATGATATCAAACAGATTAATTTTGAAACAAAAAAAGAGCATTTTAAAGAAATAAAAGACAGGTGGAATATTAACATTCCATTCTCAGAAGAAGATTTGAAAAGAATCAGAGGTTAAATATGATAAACATAGAAGACCAAGAACAACTATTGAAATTAATAAGCAGAAGAATAAAGAAAAACATAAGTTGTTATGCTTTTGGCGGGACAGCGATGATGTTTTATGGCTACAAAAATTCCACAAAAGATATTGATTTAGTTTTTGGAAATGAAGATGATTTAAGTGTATTTTGTGAAGCAATTCAGGAGCTCGGCTACAAAAAGAAATCTCTTTTGGGGATTTATAAAAAAGAAAAGATAGATGACAAAAACGCCCCATTGATGTTCACAAGAGGGGAAGAAAGGTTTGACTTGTTTCTAAAAAAGATATTCAGAACAGAGCTTAGCGAAAAAATGAAAGAGCGTCTTTTTGGCAGGCATGAGTTTATAGAAAAAGATAATTCACTCATAATAAACATACTAAGCAAAGAAGACATCATTCTTCTTAAGTCTATCACAGAAAGAGAAAATGACTATAATGACGTATTGACCATATGCGAAAAAGATGAGATAAGCTGGGATATAATTGTAGATGAAGCAATCCGTCAATCAAAAAACGGCGATGAATGGATTCTCATCGATTTGGAAGAGACAATGAATAAGCTCAAGGAAAAGTTTTTCATAAAAGAAAAATATTTCAAAAAGATTTATGATGCGCAGAGTGCGAGAAAAAAATAAAAGAATAAAAAAATAAGCAGGTGCTTTTCCTTAAATGTGCAGGGTAATTAAGTATTTCATGATTATTTTTTATATAGACTTGTTTCAGAAACGATAGATCCAATTGTTTTTGTTAGGTTTGTAGATACCATTTTGTTCACGTGTTAACTTTGTTCATGTGTTAAAAATCATAAATTAAAATCATAAATTATTTACTCCACTGGTTTATTCAAAACAAGCGCATAAATATCAGGAAACTTAGAAAACTCTTCTCTCAGCAAAAAAGAGCTATTGATTGTTTTGTCTCTATCCAAGTTTCTCTTTTCCTCACTGAGTGAAATTGTTGGTAAACCCTCTTGTTTTTGGAGATAAACTTTTCCTTTATAAATCGTAGATGAAATTCTGCCATCAATCACTTCAATTTTAATTTCTGTGAATGGTTGTGAACCTTTTATCAGTTCAACATCATAATGAAAAAAGTCCTTGCTTATCTCTCTTTTTGAGATTTCACAAACCATTGCATAATACTCATCATTCAGCCTCTCTCCTAACTGAGAACAAACATTAAACAATTCCATCTCCAATTTACTTAATCCTTTATTTTCCGACATTTTGCGCCATATCACGGAATTCACTAACTAATGAATTGACTTCTTTGAAATCCTTGGCCAATTCGGCAGTCTTATCATCTGAACGATTCATTTTTGCGTAACTGTCTATTGATTCAGCCATGACCTTAGTTAAGTGTAAAAGATTTGAAAGATTATGCGATGATATCCCTTTTTCAACAAGCCACTTCGCATGCTGCTTTGAGTACATTGCTGCGCGGTAAACATTGGCAAGCTCCAAATCGCCTTCCTTGTATTCGACCTGTTCTTTTTTCTCAAAACAGGATATGTAGTCCTTTATCTCATTGACAAGCTGCTTTGCAATATCTATTCTAGGATTTCCCTTGAATCCTTCATTGCTTATGATATAATTATCAATTGATGCAAATACTTTCTCTTCTTCATGTTCATTAAGATTCTGCACATATTCTACAAGGAGTTCTGTTTCATTTTCTATTTCACTTCTTACAGATATGTTCTTGCGAAGCTCTTCTACTATAAAGCCCTTAAGACCATTTTCTCTTTTTTCGGCAAGCTTGTTGTATTCAGAAATATTTGTATTTAGTTCTTTAAAGAAATCTTCTCTGAATTCATTCTTTTCTTCATCATTGAAGAATCTGTCCAGTATGAGCAAGTTTGACAACTCAAAAACATAAGGACATTTTCTTATGGAACCAAAATCTATTGGCTCAACATTATTCTCTGAACCAATCCACAAGTTTCTTTGTATTGAATCTTTATAGAATCCTTTAGGCATCGAATCAATGACATCTCCAAAACGCATCAATTCCCCTCCTAATTTTGACTTTATATCAGAAAACCTCCCAACCAATGAAGGAGTATACTCATTAAACATATTTTCAATGGAATTAAGCAGACCTGCCATCCTATTTCCAGAGCTTGGCTCTTCGTCAGCTAACGATACTGCGCCATAAGCGATTGTTTTTGCTGTAGTTTTAATCGCTTTCTGCATGACTTCTTTTGGAATGAAATCAAGCTCAGGATACATCTGAGCTTCGTCTGTTGATTTAATCATTTTCTCGTACATGTCGCTGCCATCATAAAGAAGGAGCGCTGCAACTTTAACTGGGCCAAAATCAAATGTCCTGAAACAGTCTGCCTTTATCTGGCCGAGTCTGATGTAATAATTTCTTAATTTAGTCTCTGCCTGGAATTCTTTTTCTTTTGATTCAGGATTTTTTGAGAAATCAAAAACTTTTATGAACATGCCCGGAACATTGGATAGCGATAGCGAAAACACCTTGTTTTTTGCATCAACTTCTATTCTTTTTTGCATGACATCAAGATATTGCGAGTTTTCTTCAGAAAGTAAGTCAGCAAAATATTTTGCAAAGCTCCCATTAATTTTTCCATCTTTTTTCCAGTCCGAAACAAGCAGAGGCGTATACAGCTGCTCCAGAAGCGAGAGGTAATTGCTTGATCCAATCTCCAATCGCAAGGGTTCATTTTTCATATAATCGAGCATTCTCTCTTCCAGTTTCGCTTCTTTCAGCTGAGAAATTATTTTTAGCCTGTCAGAATGCTTCTGGCTTTTTTTAAGAGATTCAGACCATTTTTCAAGTTCTATATAATCAAATTCTTTTCTTGTAAACCTTTCTTTGTCAAGCTCAAATCCTGCATCTGCTATTTTCACGTCATTTATTCTGTGCGTATTTCTTGTAAGCCTTAATCCATATTCTCCGAGAATAGCATCTGCATCATTGCTTTTTGTCAGAGCGGCAATCGCAGTTGTTAAGTTTCCAAAGTTGCCGATGATATCCTCTTTATTGGCAGATTGGTCAAAATTCTGTTTCATTCGCACAAAATTCAGGAAATAGAAACCGGTTGAATCTAAAGTGTCGCGCAGATATTGCGCAACAGATTTGAGCTTGTTTTCATCTTTAGGAAGATTGATTACATATCCCGAATCTTTGATAAGATAATCTGTGCGAATGGCATGTGTTATGACATCCCCTACTTTTGTGATCATCTCAAGATCCCACTCATTAAACATTCCAGGATTATCCCACAAAAGTTGAATTGCTCCGACTGCGTGATTTATCCCTAATTTTGATTCTAGCTGAGGCGGCGCCATTATAGGCGCTGTAATCATGCTTTTTGGCGAATAGCTTACATCCCTTGAGATTGATTTGGCATGAAGTTCATTCCAAAATTCGCCGCTTAATGCAGTCATTTCGCGCATCACATAGCTGACATATGATTGACCGCTCAATTTGAGCTCTTTTTCCTTAAGCGCTTTGACAGTGCAGTCTGGCGTGTTCATAAAATTTTGGAATCTTATAGACGGATCAGGTTCTATTTTTTTATCATTGAGGATTCCGTTTGTTAAGTATAATGTTCCTCTTATGTCTTCATTTTTTATTGTTTCAAAGAAATATTTTGTCGCGTCGAATATTCTGTCTATTTTTGTTTCAAGATCGAGAAAATCATCATCAGCCACTTCATTTATTTTGTCGATAAATATGGAAGACATCGTTTGATTGGCGAGCTGTTCCTTTACCTGTCGGGTGTACTTGTCTTCTTTTATTGATAAATTGGTCTTAATGTTTTCTATGTCGTCTATGATGTGAGCAGGATTGCCTGTTGAGAGAAATAACTGGACAGAATTCGGATCAACCCCTTTTGACAGAAGGTAATAAGCTGTTCTGAAATCAATCTGCGGACTCATTTTTGTATCCCTCTCTGTTTTTATCTGGTTTCTATTAGGTGGTTTTATCAGATTCTTTATCAGATTTTAATTTGGTATTTGTCAGATTGCACCTCTGCAATGGTTCTGGTCAAAATATGTGTATAAACCAGATAGGGTGTTTAGACTATATAAAACTTTCGGAAATGTAGCCACTTATAAGTGATGACTGCCATTTCCGCTTAGAATTCGGGCGTTATAGGCGTTTATTCGCCTTTCTATCACCCTCAACTTTGCGAAAGCCTTGACCTACGAATCTAGGCTCATTCTTGGTTGTCCACAACATTATGCTATTGTTGGTGTTGTAACAACACTTTTGGTAAGCTGTTGAACTTTATAAAACCATCCCAGATTTTCTTAAAAATTGAGCTTCCAAACCTAAACGCTAATTGACCTGAAATCATAGCAGACAAAATGCATCTCATGACTCCAAATAAGCAAAAATAGGCCCTAAACAGTCCCAAATCTTTATATTCATGTAGAGTTGATAACACCTGTTGGATGGTCGAGCTTTATAAATGAAAACGCAAAATGCTATCGAATGCTGTCGTTAGCTTTATGAGACTTAATATACTTGAAAAGTAAGGAGCTAAAAATGATACCGAATGCTACCGTTCGGTTGATGAAAATTAATATACTTGAAATCCCTGATAAGCTGAAAAGACAACAGTGATAGACAGTTATAGAAACGACAGGGGGTGGCAAAATGCTAACTTACAAGAGAGAGCCTTTAGAGGACGACGAGATACTTGCATTGAGAAAGGCGTGCAAAACATTCGAGGAAGAACTCATTGTTAATGTGCTGTTAGAAACAGGTATGAGAGTTTCTGAACTCTCAAACTTAACAGAAGACCAGATAAGCTGGCAGAGAGGTTGCATAACTGTTACAGGCAAAGGTAATGTACGCCGTGTTACTCCACTAAGCAGCACTGCTCGATTCTATCTAGCTAATCACTTCAAGCATAACGCTAGAATTGGCTTAAGCCCTCGATTAATGCAATTAAGGGTTAAGGCAGTTGCTGGAAGAACGCCAATAAGAAAGCCTGTTTCTCCTCACGTATTGAGGCATACGTTTGCTGTTTGCTATCTTCACAGAGGCGGTAATGCAAGGGCATTGCAGTCAATTCTAGGACATTCTAGCCTTGTAACAACAGACATTTACCTCAATTACTCAGGTGTTCGAGTAATTGAGGATTTTAATAAAATCTGGGAAAAAGATGAGGATAAGGAAAAGAATGCTCAGCTCACCTTGTTCCTTAACTGAACAATGGCTCGGAAGAAGAGCGATGAAAGTGCATTTTTAATAGTCTTTCTTCTAGTGCTTGCTTATGTTTTCTACAAAAAATACATAGAGCCAAACTTAAAAGAAATCATCCATGCTGTGATTTTTGCATTGATATTCATTGCATCTGCTTGCTTGCTAATTCTTTTACTCTACCTCTTATGGAAAAAAATCGATGCAAGAAAAGCAGAAGAAACAACAAGCTATGAAATAACTCCAAAAATAGTAATGCAAGAACCAACAAGAGATGAACCAAAAGAAATTGAAATCAAGCAAGAAATCCCAAAACCAAAAATTGTTCCAGAAACTCCAAAAATACATCATGAAATAAAAGAAAAGCCAAAAGAAATTATGCAAAAAAGAGTTGTTGTAAGAACTGAACTTGAAGATATCAACTTTCACAAAGCAAGCAAACTGAATGATGATGAAATTGATTTTTTGAAAAGAAGAGATTTCAAAATAAAGAATTATTTCAATCCCTTCAAAAGGAAAAAGGAAGGATTTGTTTTCAAAAAGAATCCCATTGAAAGCGATTCTCATTTTCTTACAATTTATCTGATTGCGGATTTTTTAAAAGGCAAAGTTGACAATCTTAAAACATTTCAAACAAAAAAGCCAGACATTACATTTAAATTTAAAAATAAAAAATATGCGATTGAAGTTGAAACAGGAAAAATTCACAGCAAAAGCAAAAAGCAGCTGCAAGAGAAAGTTGATTTGCTCAATCAAAATTATGACAAATGGTTTTTTGTTGTGATAAAGAGAAATTTTGTTTCAAGGTACAGAAAGTTTGGCAAGGTAATTGATGCGAGATACTTGAAGAATCAGCTGAATAAGCTTGTGAGTAAATAGTCTAAATGCTTTTTTCGCTGCACAGACCGCCTAGACTGCGTTTTTTAGCGTTTAAAGGGTTCTATCAGACCCACATAATATGTAACCTTAACATAAGGTTATAAAGTAAACTTTATTAATTCTTTTTTAAACTTAGGTTTAACACAAAGTTTATATGGCCTTTTCCATTATGGGTTACTATGACACTGCCATTCATGCTTGGAAGCTTGATAATATTACCTAAAGCAATTTCTTATATTGTTTTAATTGTTTTACTCATTGCTGGAATTGTAGAATTCAGACAAGGTCACATAGGAAGAATTGGAATTTTTTTAAACTCCATATTACTTTGGCAAATATTTTATCCTACGTTTAATACCCTTCCTAGTTGGTTTCAATGGTATCTTAACATCGGGACTGTCATTGGAGTAATTGCTTTACTTGCATATTTTTCAAGACAGAGTTTACCCACAATATTTTATCAGGTTTGTTTTATGGGTTACGGTTCTATCTCAATTTTAATTGTTAGCGTATTATTCATTTTTGGGGTACATTCAGTTCAACCAGCACAAATATCTTCTAATATTTCTTCAAATCTGACGAATGGTAGTTTTCAATATTCGAACTGAGTAACGATTGCTTTTTGATTAATGTTTTAATTTCTTATAATCGAACTGATGAATCTTTCAGTTTTTTAGCCGTAGCAAACTTTAGTTGCGAAGGCTAAAAAAGCCGAAGTAAGATTTTGAAGAAAAATCATTTTAGCAAAAGCAAAATAACGAAATTTTCAACCTTACAGACTTTCGTTGCAGGAAATGGAAAGTGAGCGCAAGCGAACGGATTTCCTGCGCAAATAAAAGGCAGGCGATTGTCACTTTTTAATAACTATTTTATCGTCGAAAAAGGCGAAGGTTTTTTATAGTTCATATATATTAATTGTGTTAAGGGTGGATTACAGCTAAGGCAAATAGTCTCTAGTGAACTCGTTTATGGGGCGTGATGATGAAAAAGGTCTGTATTATCTTTCCATTAATGTTTTTCTTAATTATGTCTGTATTTGTAAGTGCCGCTGCTCAAGTATTGAAACCCAGAGAAGAATATTTCACAGAACTTGTTATAAATGCTGAGAAACCAAAACGTTCAAATTCTTTTGAAAAGGAAATTAATGAGGCAGTGATTGTTGTCATATTGGATAAGTATACAAGAAATCTTACTTGGGCTGAAAGACCTGAGAATTTCAAACAAATATGCAGCAGTGATAAATATCCTGATCCGAATTTAAGAAAAAAATGTCAGATAGATATTCTTGAATATAATAAAACAGAAGTCCCTTTTGTAATATTTAAGATAATTGAACCAATTCCTAATGCTCTGAAAAATTCTGAATCATTTGATTGCGTTTTCCCAGGAAAGAGTGCAGGTTTTTACCCTTATATTCCAAATATATGGGAGGATTTTAATGAGTTAAAAATAGGCGAATCCTATGAAGGTCATTACGCAGTAGAAAAACAAACATCTAGCTGGGATAGACTAATGGAACTTGATGGCGAATATTGTAGATTTACAATACAGCCTCAAAAAAAAGCAAGTTCAATATCATCAAATGAAACTTTTTTTAAAAAATTATCTGTATGGTTTGCTGGATTATTCAGATGAAGGAAGAAAAAATATTTTGGAGATAACCAAATGAGTGAGCAAAAAGACAAAAATAGACAAGTGTATTTTTTGACATTATCATTGATTGTGCTATTTTCAATTTTTGTTAATGCTATGTCCGCTATTGCAGAGCCAAATCCAACCGTTATAATACCTAGAACCTTTGGTCTACATGCATTTCCAAATGAAGAAATAAACATTTCTGTCGAAGTTAGACAATTTAATTATTCTATTGATAAAGTCAAAACAGAGCTAACGTGGCCTAATGGAACTGCCATAAATTATAGTATGAGGCTTGATACTTATTTTACAGATGAAACAGGCATTGGAATAGCACCCTACAATGCAACCGCGCCATCATTCGATATATCTATTAATTGCTATGATTTCACCGACAGTAGCGGATGTAGAGTTAATGCTAGTAATTTTTATGGTGCTTGTATAAATATTTCATTTGATGATGCGCTTAATGGCTCTCAGGATTTAGACATAGGTGTTCTTCTTTGTGTGAATGAAACTGCCGATTCTTATAACATATCATTCACTCGTTGGGGATACGATGCTGGTCATGAAATCGGAGCAGAATACTGTATTAATCCATCTTTCGGTGTTAACAGTTGCAGTGGATGGATGCTAAATAGCACTGCCAGTAGTTATAGCGAAGATTATCTCAAGACGCCCTATGGCGGCATTTACCGATATAATTTTTTGGAAACTCAAAATAGCGGATTCTACAATGTAACTTTCTTTGCAAACGATACCAATAATAACGTCAATAACACGGAAACAGCTCTTTTAGAAGTATATGAATTGATAAATTATACAATTGAGCTGAATAAAACAAGTCCTGCAGAAAGACCACATAATATTTCGTTATGTGGTGTAATTGATGGTCTAGGTCCGGAAACTATAGATAACTTGAGTCAGTCTAAATATGATAGCTTGAAAAATAGCACTCTGTACCAAATGATAGTTTTCTTTAATAATTACATTATTGACCCAAACATCACTGCACCGCTTAATTATGATATTAATAACACCAACATATCTCGATTTGTAATCAAAATAAACCAAACATTAGACCAAAATACATATACATTCCTTAAGTGTCACAATATTGCTCTCTTTGATCGCTTTGGAGATTCTTATTTTGTGAAATTAAATCCAAATAACATAACCTATCTTTCAAATACTTCTTTTATAAAAGGAATCTGGGAAATTCCTCTTGAAGGAAAACTCGGAACAAATCTGACAGATGTCAACATAAGTAGAAATTACAATGTGTCGATACAGATTTTTGACGATGTTAATTGTTCCGTAGCAGAGCCAATTTTGTCCCCATATATAACAGAAGAATTTAAAGCAAATCATTCTTTTAATGAAACCTGCTCAGATATCATTCATCGCGTTATTGCAGAAATAAATGGTTCAAATATCAATAATACTGTGAAAGAGAATATCGTTAAGCGCTTAATCTTGGATGAATCAAATAAACATCTATCAAATTATAATGCCCAATTAGGCACAGGCTCTGATATAATCAGCGGTTCCTACAGTGGTGCAGGAGTGAGAGTTGCCGTTGTTGATACTGGAATCGCCTATAGTGGTGGAAGCTATCATCCAGATTTGCCGACACCAATTTGGTCAGCAGAATATCTATTGGATAGATTTAATCCATATGATGAAGAGGGTCATGGAACACACATAACTGGCATTCTGATGGGCAGGGGCAACAGAAATCCTTTCTATAAAGGGGTTGCGCCCGGAGCAGAATTGGTGGTATTAAGAATGTGCACAGACCATGATAACTGCCGAGCTCTTTCTGCTTGGTTGGCCAACCCCATACCTGATGCAATCAGTCATGATAGCAATATAATTTCAATAAGTTATGCTGGTGGAAATAAAGTATATGGAGATGATTCAATACTTCTCGATAATGCAGTCATGGGGGCATTTGACAATTCTGTTGGAAATCCTGGTTACCCGACAATAGTTGTTGCTGCTGGAAATGATAATGACTTGGTAGAGGAACCTGCTACAGCAAAAAATGTCATTAGTGTAGGGGCTGCGAAGACAGGAAATCACGATCACGATACTTTTAACGCACTAGGTGTTTGTGATCAGGATACAGAATCTGCCGGCGAGGATGCTTGTTTTAGTAATTACGGACCTATAGATACAGGAAGTGGCAATAGAAAAAAACCTGACGTAATTGCGCCGGGTTATTTAGTTTCCACATATCCTTGGTATCTTGGTGATTGCAATGTTAGTGGTGACAATTATTATTGTCGCAAAGTTGGAACAAGTATGGCCGCACCTGTTGTTTCAGGAATTGCTGCTTCTGTGCTCCATAATAATCCTGCACTCAAAGATTGGCCAGAAGCAGTCAAAGCGAAAATAATAAATTCTGCGGTAAAATTACCGACGGACACAGTTCCGGAAATCAAACAAGGACATGGATATGTTAATGCATTTTATTCAATAACAAATCATCCAGGTATTTTTGAGACAGTTCTTTTGCGAGCAGAAGCAATAACATATGGAGATCCGGACAAGGAATATACATTTTCCGTCCCATCTGGCTTTAAAGAAGTTAAAGTTACAATGGTATATACTGATGATGCAGTTAAGACAACAGAACAAGATTTGGATTTTCGTGTTTATGATGCAAATAATAATTACAAGGGTAGCGGTTTATTATCTTCGGATAATGTTGAAGAAGCGGTAATCACTTCCGGTGTTTCAGGAACGTGGAAAGTTAAGATTAGTCCATATGCTACGACTAGGCAGGTATTCTATAGCGTTGTTGTTTCTGTAAGATCAAAAGATCCTGATTTGGACATGGCTGTTTATAAGGATATAAGTACTCTAACTGCATCAAATACTCCTTTTAGGATTGAAACTTATCTTAAAAATTACGGGTATTCAACTGTAGGTTCTTACGTTGAATTAGGTGTTCCCAGCGGATTTACATTAGACTACGTAGATATTTATAGATCAGACGGAACTCACGTTTCTCTGGATGATAGCCAACTCTATTACACTGGAAATTACTACAAAGTCAGTGTTGGTGAAACCACCTATGCCCATGATAGAGTGATATTTTGGCATTTAAAGAATAATCAAGGAACTAGTAACGGTGTGTACACTTTCAATATAGATTATGATGCAATTAATCATGGAAAGGAATGGACTTCTACGCAAGTTACAATAGATATTCATGAGACCAATTGTGCTGACGGAACTGATAATGACAATGATGGATACACTGATTGTGCTGATGGTGATTGCATACAAGGCAGCGCATCTCAAAATGGTTTCTGTTGTGGATCCGGTTGCAGTGTAAATGGAGGAAGTTGTTCAGATGCCTCAAAAAGTGATTTTACGTGTGTTGATGGTAATTGCAACACATATAGCGAAACTTGTCGAAATGGTGAATTGCAATCTTCACTGTTATGTTCAGGAACGTCGCTAAGTTGTTCTGGTGGAACTTGTCAACAGAGTTTTGGTGCTCCACCAACTTGTGATGGAAAAACTCCTGGAGACAATGTTTGTGAAAGTGGAAGTTCTTACAATGAAAGAGCTTGCGAGGTTAGTGGTACGGATTGTTATGTAGAAGCAGAGTATGCTTGTTATGCGCCTTCTGGTTGTGATGAAAAAGCTCAAAATGCATGTTCTGTCAATTCAGGTTTTCAATGTGAATGGCAGAGCTCTATGAATGATAATGTTGTAGAAGAATGTGATTCGAGTTGTAGTGCTGTATCTGAATGTGATGAAGAAAATCCCGGATATAATCTGAATAAATGCGTAGGAACTTCCTATTATGAAGATAAATGTAGTTCCAGTTGTCAATATCAGGATATAACCTCTGTTTTTGAATGCACAGAATCAGGTTGTTCTTGTGCACAACCATTATGTGATGGACTAACGGCAGGAAATGATATAACAACTTGTTCTGCAGGTTATTCCTACTTTGCAGATAAATGCACATCAACTGCAGGCGGAGAAGACAGGGGAGATAATACTTGCAGGTCTGCTAATTCATTACAATCTGGAGATGGATGCACTGCGGATTCGCAATGCAATGGTGTTACTGCAGGAACAGGAGATTGCGATTCGGATTGCAATTACATATCAAATCTAGGAGTAAAACTAAGGGATTCTACAGATACTAACGTTGCTACTTTAGCCTACAATGGTAACATCATTCTAAAAGGCGCCTGTTATGCAACGCCACCATGCAATCCAACAGCAAATTCATTTATCATCCACAATGCAACGGGCGGTGCCGTCGCTTACATCAATGAAACAGGCGATATGTGTATCAGTGTAGGAACGTGCACTGGTGGAAGTGCAACATGCAATCCTAGTATTGATGCCTTCATTGTTCAGAATTCAACTGGCAAGAATGTTTCTTATATTGATAGAACTGGAGATTTGTGTTTAATTGGAACACTTACTCAAAATGGAAGTCCGTAAAAACAAAGTTTTTACGCCAGAAAATCATTGCTAAATGGAATGATTTTCGCTGCTTAAGGAGGTAACTAATATGAAAAAACAAACAAGAGAAAATCTAGAAGAAAAAAAAGGTTTTTTCAGTAAAGTAAATAGAGCTTTAACTTCCTTATCAATGCAGAAAGCTATAGTAGCGGTAGCTATAATCTTCGTCTTAGCATTCATAGTAACAGCAGGTAATGTTATAATCAAGAATGGTCAAATTATTTCTGCTGATAATTTAAGTGTTGACACGAATACGTTGTTTGTTGATTCGACTAATAATCGTGTTGGTATTGGTACTTCTGCTCCATCTACTGATTTGGAAGTTAGTCGTTCTGGCGCAAAAATTAAACTCACAGCAGGTGATGGTGGCAGTAGTTATTTGAGTTTTGCTGAAGGTGCTGAAGTGTTAGGTTTTCAGTATGAGGGCGGCGCTAATAGGTTATATGTAAGAGACTTTATTGCTGGAACAAACAGGATGGCTGTTGATTATGGTACTGGTTATGTTGGTATAAATACGGGAACTAGCGCTCCCGGTAATGTTTTGGAAGTTAGGGGCGGTAATGACAAGGGTATTGATTTGAGGGACACTTCTGGCAATTTGCTGGGTTTTTTAAGAAAGAATGGTGGCGGGGATGATGGTATTTTTGCTTTGTATGATGGCTCTGGCTCTGACCTGTCGGTTGCTTTAGTAGGTGGAGGGTATTCTCAAATCAGGCACTTTGGATTAACTGTTAACACATCCACTTTGTCTGCGGGTAATGTTTTGGAAGCTAACGGCAATATTAAGGCTAATCAGTGCATGTATGATAAAGATGGTGTTATGGATGGTTGCACTTCATCTGAAAAATACAAAGATAATGTCAGTGACGTTGCTTTTGACAAGACCAAACTATTGAGCTTAAATCCAGTATCTTACACTTGGAATGATGAAATACCGCAAATGACTGGTAAGCGAGATATTGGTCTGATTGCTGAGGATGTTGAAAAACAAATTCCAGAACTTGTTAAACACAATGAGGATGGCAGTCCAAGCGGCCTTAAATATGATAAGATTGCGCTTTATGAGCTTGAACTGCTTAAGGATCATGAGAATGAGATTGCTTTCTTGAAGTCTGAGCTTTGTAAGAAAGACAGTAGTTATGCTTGGTGTTAAGCTTATAAGCAGGTGTTGAAGCCAGAGTATATTTTAAAATATGCTCGTCGCTTGTTTCAGCACTTCTGTTTTTTCCTTAAATTCTTCAACAGATATTTCTCCATTAGCAAACCTGATTTTCAAGACGTCAAAAGGGTCGCTGACTAAGGAAGAGATTTTCTTTTCTGTGCCGAAGGCTTTGTCGATTTTGTCTTTCAAATCTTTCTGGCTTATGTAGGCGTAAATTTGCGTTGTGTAAATATCTGAATGCCCCAAACTTCTCTGGATGTAATACAAATCTACTCCTTTCTCTAAAAGATAAGTTGCGTATGTATGCCTTAGAGTATGAAAACTGTATAGATGCCTTTGCTGTCCTGTTGATGTTTTCTCTGTGTTTATCAGTAGTTTTGCTTTATCCAAATATGCTCTGAATTTCAGAGCAAGATAATTCTCGCTTATTCCTTTCTCTGCAATGCAAGGAATAAAATATTCTCCGTCTGTCAATCTTAGCCATTTCTCGAGTATTGGCATTAAATTTCTAGGCAGCATTACATATCTGTCTTTGCATCCTTTTCCTTGCACGATTTTAATTCTTTCAGCAACTAAGTCAATATCTGTTTTTTTGAGTTTTGAAACCTCGCTTATTCTCAAGCCACAAAATAATGCCAATAAAGAAGCCATGAAAACATCTGTTTCCTCAATAACAGAGAATAATTCAATAAGCTGTTTTTTATTGAGAACGTTCGGCAATTGCCTGTTTTTTCCTTCATTCTGATTTTTGCCCATCATTTTACATTGACCTCACTAAGTTTAATCCCATTGTTTTGATGTCCCAGCAAACTTTATTTCTGCTTTCATGCTTTCTTTTGAACTTGATTTTAGAAGCTGTTTTCTGGCTCATTAGACCGTTTCTAAGCTGAAATTTTATGTCGTCTGGGACTTTTTCTAGAAGGAGCCAGCGATAGACTCTAAAAGGGTTGTAGCTATGCTCTGCCATGAAATTGTAAAGTCGTCTTTCTTCTCCCAACAAAATAAATTTTTTCTTGTTGTAATGGTAGCTTGCTAATTTCGGCATGATTTCCCGAAGATTGCGAACTTGTTCATCGCCAAATTCTTTGGCGATTAAGTTTTTGAAGTTTTCAAATTCTATCAACCAATTTTTGCGAATAAATTCCTTTTTCACGAAGACCACCTCGATACATTATCTCAAAGCCCAGAATTCGCACGTTTAACGGCCTTAGCTCAAAATTTCGCAAAGTATAAAACTTTCTATTTTTGTTACTTATGAGTGAGAAATAATTAAAATAAAGCAATTACCTCCTTAGACCGCCCATGGAAGCCAAAAACAAGGGTTTAAAAGGGTTAAAAAAACAAGTTATCGCGGTTTAGAAGGCGTTTTAGTTGTTTTAGCTTTTTATGAGCTTTTTAGCAGCCTTAACAATATGTTTTGCGCTAAGTCCATATTTCTCATAGAGTTCTTCAGGTTTTCCTGATTCGCCAAAACTCTTGACTGCAATTCTTTCAAATGTAGTAGGACATTTATTCTCGGCAAGGACTTCAGCAACAGCGCTTCCTAGGCCGCCAACAATAAAATGGTCTTCGCATGAGATAATTGCTTTTGTCTCTTTTGCGCATTTCAATATGAGTTTCTCGTCAATCGGTTTTATGGTCGATATATTTACAACTCTTGCAGATACCTTCTTTTTATCTGCCGCAAGAATTTCTGCAGCTTTGATGCACTCGCTGACCATCGGTCCTGTAGCAATCAAAGTGATATCTTTTCCTTCTCTGATAATAACACCTTTACCAATCTGGAATTTGTAATTTTCATCAAACAATATTGGTGTTTTTGCTCTCGTCGTCCTAATGTAAACCGGCCCTTTATGTTCATATGCAGCATGGACGCATTTTTTTGCTTCAACTACATCTGCTGGGCTCAAAACTACCATGTTTGGAATTGTTCTCATCAGGGAGAAATCTTCAAGGCATTGATGCGTTGCGCCGTCTTCGCCTGTCGCAAGGCCGCCATGACTTCCGCAGATTTTTACATTAAGTTCAGAATAACAAATAGAGTTTCTAATCTGTTCATAGCCGCGCATTGCAAACATTGCAAATGTCGAGGCAAAAGGGATTTTTCCCGTCGCTGCTAGTCCTGCGCTTATGCCCATCAAATTCTGTTCTGCAACACCGACGTTAATGAACCTTTCAGGATATTTTTCCTTGAATTTTTTTGAGCGAGTTGATTCTGACAAATCTGCATCTAAGACAACAACTCTTTCATCTTTTCCAATTTCCACAAGAGCATCTCCATAGCCGTCTCTTGTTGCTCCTGATTTTGGTTTGTCTTGCATTTTATTCATCCATATGAAATTTAGCATTAAAACAGTTATCACACATTCCTGCATGCCAGTCTTTGTTATGCGCAGATATTTTTTTACTGCATTTTGAACAGTTAAAGTTCATGTCTTCATCATGTTTTTTATGAAAAGTTTTTCCCTTTTCTTTTATATCCTGAGAACCTAATGATTCTGCAAAACTGCCGTCGGCCCATATGCTTTCTTCTTCTTCAGATTCATCCTCATCATAATCTTGTTTTTGTTCAGTCATTTTTGTTTAAATTTTATTTTTT
>JAUYGA010000161.1 GCA_030690755.1 Nanobdellota archaeon | reverse complement strand
TTTAAATTGCTGACGACAAACCAGTCGTCGTCATCTTTTGTTATTGTAACATTTCCAGTTATTTTATTTGATTGTGATTGTAAAAACAAACTGATAAGCCCTTTTATTTTCTCTAAAAGAGTGTTATAAGTGTTTTCGAGATTCTTATTCATTTTATCGACTGATTTTCTCAGCTTGATAAGCTGCCAGATCATAACTGATTCAGTCAAGATAATCCCAAAAGCCCCAATCACGTAAGCCCATTTTAAAAGCAATTCAGCGTCAATCATTTTTCATCCATCGCAAAGCTCTATGAAAGTTATACGCTGTCAATGTAAGTCCAATTCCTAAACACCCGCCAACAATAAACGCAATTAAGTCATCTGTCATATTATTTTTCACCGAGAGAAAAAAGAAACTTTTTTTCTTTTTCCTTTTTTATTTTTAACAAAAAATGTTACACTTGTTCTTTTTGCCATTATCCCTCTGCATTTAGTCTGTCAATTGCATCTGCAACATTATTTGTGATTAAATCAAGAATCTGATTGCTTGACAATTCAAGCCCTGCAAGCTCATACTTCAAAGTCTTGAAATTCTCTCCGATAACGTCGCCAAAAGTCTTATTCTTTATGTCATCTGGTAGTATGTTAGCAGCTTTTACAATCGCGCCAAAAAGATAAGTTCTTAATTTCTCTCTGTTAATCGGTTTTGGCGGTTGAGGCTGATAAACTATTTTCTCCTCAACTTTCACAACAGTATCCCGAATCCCATGCGGACTTGATACTCCCTGGGATCCACCCCCTCTCATTCTCTCAACTTTCTCAAGAATGCTGTTCACTGTATCTGCTAATTGCTTGATCTCTGAAAGACTATTATTCACATTTTTTAATTCTGTATGTATCGACGGCGTTGCTGATACGGCTGGCTGCGGCGCTAGATCTGCCACAGTAATGATGTTAGTTTCTCCCATTATTGCCACCCTAGAACACTATTACATTTTGGACATTGAGCCATTTCTTTTTTAATCTCTGTTAATTCTCCGTTGCTGTAGCAATTCCCGCAATAATCCTTTTCTTGATCTAACTCTTGTTTTTTTGGTTTTGGCACAAGATCCTCAGTATTTAATTCCTCTGAATCCTCTTCTGTTTCTTCAATGATCTTTTTCTCCTTTGGCGGTCTGCCCTGTTTTTTCTTTTTGTCTGGATCTATCTGCCTGCGAACGTGTTTTTTGCTGAGTTTGAATTTTTCCATTATCTGCTCTTCTGAGAATTCACCTGAGTTTATCGCTTCTTTAAGCTCTCGTCTTTGTGGTGCGGTTAGTTTTGGCATCTGCGTCATCTCTTAAAAATACAAAATCGTTGAACTATTTAAATCCTAAATTTATCTGTCCCTTTTCTTGATTTTTCTGCGACATTATTGTAAATTGTTTGAAGCTCGGGATTGTATTGGTTATTGAGAGAGGTTTCTCTCTCCGCGATTCCATTCTTTAGATCGTAATGCCCGAGAACGAATAATAAAATTGTGATTGCAGCGCCGATAACGCCAACAATAACATAGTTGTTGAAGTTAAACACCTTTATTAGAATTGCAGCGAGAGCAAACTTCTCGAAGATACTTAAAGGAATGGATAAGTGCGACATGGAGCGCCCCCAACACAACTTCAAATAAAGATATCGCTGCATCATGAAAACATGACCTCGTCAGGATCGATGCCTTTCTCTCGCATTTCGTTCTCGATTTCAACTCTGCGTTTAATTAATTGAGCTACATTTTTACCTACTTCTTTGTATTCGTATTTTAATATTTTATTTTGATACTGTTCTGCTTGAGAATTAATTATAAGATGCCTAGCAAATTCAGAAAACGCGCCTTTACCTTTAATTTTTATGAATTCTTCGTAAATGATTCTGGCTTTGCTATTGCGGTCACCTAAATTAATTGTCACTCTTTCGTTTTTTTTGTTTGTCACTTTCTCACCTTATTTTAGTTCATAATTGAATTCATAACAAAATAAAGACTTATGAATGGGTGTTCATAATTTTTCATTTTTGAGCTTTTTGCTGCGCTTTTTGCTGCGTTTTTTATAGCGTTTAATTTATTGTTGAAGTGTTTTCACTTTGTTTTTTAGGTATGTGTTAGCAAAAAACAAACACATATCACAGAGATCCGTAAAAAGTATGAACTTCGTTATGAACTTTTTTTTTGTGTCACTATGGATTTTATATATTTGAAAAAATCGGCTGCGATAAAGGGTTTGCTTCAAACGCAGCCGATACAAAAGCCAAGTTATTGATCGATTCGGGTTATTGGTTTCTTTTAGTTGACAGCTTTTGTGATTGTGAATTAATTTTTGTTGAATTTTGGTGCTGGAAAACAATTATTGCACCAGTCTGTACCTTCATTATGTGTTATTTTTACCAGTTTATTGCAGTCTATACAAAATTTTTTTTTCATGTTTTCCCTCGTTTAATGTTGTTTTGTGACGGTTTCTTACCTATGGGGAGGTTTTAGATGATACTCTGATGTCCTTTGATTATCAAAGTTTCAATATGTTCAGATCTGGTTTT
>JAUYGA010000156.1 GCA_030690755.1 Nanobdellota archaeon | reverse complement strand
TTTAACGCCGTCTTTTTCAACTTCAACTTCCTTTAGTTCGCTTAGAATTGTTCTAACCCAAAGTTCATTTCTAAAATAATCTGTTGTCTTTTTCCAAGGGATTACTTCCAGTTCAACATATTTTCCTTCTGGCTTGACCTGCTCGATATTGCGCAGTTCCCTCTTATCATAGCCTTTTTCCCTGAAGAATTTGTCCATTATCGCAAATAGGTCTTTTGCGTCAAACAGGCCTTCGTAAGTCAACCTGATACGGTCGACAACAAGCTCTCGTTCCATGCATCACCTCTTTTGGATATCTGATAAATGTTCTAAATTACTGTCTGAAATTCGATTATGTGAACTATGATTTCTTTTAGTATTTAAATTTGTATGATTTTTTTGTTTTCATTATTTAATATCTGTACAGGTTCAAGAAGGATTTAAGTGTGCTGTGCAATAGATGCGCATCTTCTGTCAAGGCCACCTTGTGTTTGTCTGTGTAAGGCCCAAAGAGATACTTTTCAACAAGTGTTCTTACCAAGAAAAATGTTGGCTTGTTTTCCCATTTGTTTTCAAAATCGGTTGTGAGATATCCATCAATCAGGATTTGAACTTTGCCTTGGTTAAGCTTGATTTTTACGCCGTCTTTGTCAACTTCCACTTCTTTTACCTCGCTTAGGATTGTCCTGACAGAAATTTCGTTTTTCATGTAATCTTTTATCTTTTTCCAAGGGATTATTTCAAGCTCTACATATTTTCCTTCTGGTTTGACTAGCTCGATATTACGCAGTTCCTTTCGTTCATAACCTTTGTCTTTGAAGAATTTTTCTAGTATCCCTAATAGTTCTTTTGCGTCAAACAAACCTTCATAAGTTAACTTGATATGGTCAACAATAATCTCTCTTTCCATACATTACCTCTTTTTGAATAATCCTTCTCAAGTTCTGTCAATTTTTGCGTTGGTATCTTTTACCACACATCGTAATATGAGTTTGTCCTGTTTTCCATGTCTAGGAAATTTTTTATGTCTGTATGCAGCTTATACATTGTATAATAGAGTCTGTCCCACCATATTACTTCGAGCTGCTTTTTCATTATGAATTTGTCATACATTTCTTTAAGATATTTACCAAACATGGTCTTATCCCACATGTGCTGCCAGTCTGTCTCAATATTTCCATAAACTTCCATTATCATCTTTCCCTTGGCTAGCTTTTTCTTTTTTCCTTCTTTGACAACTTCAACTTCCCTCAAGTCATAAAATATCACATATATCCTTATCCATTCCATCATGTAAGGGGTTGTTTTTCTCCAGCCTGAAAGTTCATATTTGATTTCTGCGCCCATTGGATTTGGGACTTTATGCTTAATTCCAACTTCTTCAAAATAATAACCTCTAAACATCATCCAGTCATAAATCATTCGATAAAGCCCTTCCCAGTCAAAGATACCGTCATATTTTATCCTGTGAGGCGTCTTAAGAGGAAGTTCTCTGGTTAAGGTAATGGTCCAAGGCATGTTTGGTTCAAGCGCTTTTTCTTCCACCTTTAGTTTTACGGTTTCTGCCATTTTATCTTATTCCCTCAGACTCTCCAATACCGAATGTAGGATAGAAATGCGCTTCTGCTTCAGGCTCTGGCAAATAAGTTTTCAATGCAAGATATGATTTTATCGCTTCCTGCAACCTATATGCTTCTCTGTAAAGTTCAAGTTTGTGTCGCTGCATCTCATTTTTGAAAATTACGCCTCTAAAAAGATCATTTACATTTTTCAATAACCAATGTTTGGCCCATTCTCCGTCTGGATCTGCGACAACCTCTGCCTTAACAGCAACTTCAATGACACCCCAGTTTGTGTCAAACTTAACGCCTTTGTGCATAACCTGAGTATCTTTTATCAGAATGCCGTGCCAGTTTATGTCCATCTTCCAGCGCCAATAACTTACTCCTTCAATAGTCTTTTCAAGACGCCACCAAGCCCAAAGTTCTGTTCCCCTTTTCTGACTTTCCCTCTGAAGATAAAACCACTCTGGCCAATTAGAATAATCCCTTGCTTTAAAGCCTACCTGAGAGTACCAACCAAATTCAACAAGCCATTCATGAACCATTATGTAAAGTTTTTTTAAATGAAAGAAATCTTTGTACTTAACCCTGAAATTCGCTGCAGTTAGTTTCTCATATACCATTTTACCTAAACACCGCTTTTTATACCGCTTGTTCTTTTTTATTCCTTTTATTCAAGAATAATATGATAGTAGAAAAACAGCTTTATAAAACTTATTGTTTCAAACACCTTATAGCCCAGATTAGACTGGTTTTTTCGGATTTTGACTGATTAATTCAGTTTTTTAGGTTTTTTGATGGCAACTGAAGAAACAAGGCCGAATGTGATTTTTATGAATTTGAAAAATGAAAGAGGTTTTGTAATGACTTTAACTTTTCCGTGCCTTATTGCTTCAAAAATGCTGTCCATGTTTTTTTCTGCTTTAACTCTGGAATAAGTCAAGCCAATCTGATATAATCGATGAATATCTGAGTTGCCAAAAATCGTCAAATTATTCTTTCTTGCGACTTTCACACCCGGTTTATTTTTGTTTATCAGGCGCGTATAATAATGGCTGTATTCTACACCATCGAATAAGTCTGAATATTCTTCAAGCTTGTTTCCGAGGCATTGAGATTTTATGAAAAAGGGGTGAGGCGCAATAATAAGGATATCTTTTCCATGCTTTTTTCTAAAAGTCCTAAGATCCTCAAATGTCTTTATGTCTAATGTTTCCTGAATTACTTTTTTAGTTTTGGCATAGATTAATGTTTCTTTTCCTTCGATTCTTTTTTCAATTCCTGGAATCATCAAGATTCCTTTGCTTTTT
>JAUYGA010000154.1 GCA_030690755.1 Nanobdellota archaeon | reverse complement strand
GATAAATCCGGAAACTTTCCGACGAGAAATCAAAATAATTAAATACTTGCTCCACTTTTATGTTTTTTATAATTAGAAACAGTCTACTTTCAATCGTAGGCTTGAGGTTTCTACAAGCTGGCCCTTCAGAGGCTTATTTTTCTTTTTATCAAAAAATATCTATTCAAAATCATGTTTCCTTGCAAGTTGTCTGATTGCATTCTCAACTAATCTCATCCCGGCATTATCTGTCGCAGAGATGACTGATTCAGGATGGAATTGCACGCCTGCTATCGGCAGGATTTCATGCTGAGCTGCCATGACAACTTCAAGTCCATTCTCTCCTCGAGAATATGCAAGCCTTATGAAACCAGAAGGTGTTTTTGTTACGCCAAGAGAATTGTATCTCGCCATCTCAACTGAATCTGAAATTCCTTCAAAGATGCTTTGTCCATTGTTTATGATTTTAGAGCATGCCCCATGTATTGGTTCAGGCAGAACTTCAACTGGCTGCCCGAAATAATGCATCAGCGCCTGAAAGCCGAGACAGATGCCAAATAATGGATAGTCTTTATGAAAGCGGTCAATAGCTTCCAAATAATTTCCTGCCTGTGTTGGAGAATTTGGACCAGGACCAAGCAGTATAAGAGAAGGGTTATGCTCAACAACTCTTTCTAAATCACAATCGCTTTTTAAAACAATTACTTTTGAATCATTCTCGGATTTATCCTGTTCATGGATTTTTGTCATTGCCATACTGAAGTATGCTGCAATTGTTCCTGCAAACGAATCATGATGATCTATATACACTAAGTTCATTCCAGCACCTTCATTGCCTTTTCAGACTTAAGCTGTATCTCTGCTGTTTCTCCTTCTGGCGTCGAATGCGCAACCACTCCTGCGCCTGCACGCATAAAAGACATGCCTTCATTGACAAAGACAGACCTGATTGCAATCCCTGTATTGCAGTCGCCATTAAAATTAAGATAGCCTATTGCGCCGCCATAAAATCCTCTTCTGGAATTTTCAAGCTGCTCAATCGCTTTCATCGCTTCCACTTTTGGCGCGCCGCTCAATGTTCCTGCCGGAATCGTTGTCAAAAGCGCATCTAGAGAGTCTATCCCTTTTCTGAGTTTTCCTCTGACACCGCTTGCTAGATGGTATAAGTTAGGATATGATTCAATGGTGAACATATCGCTTACAAATACGCTTTCAGCGTCGCAGATGCGATATAATTCGCTTCTTGCTAAATCAACAAGCATTGTGTGTTCTCTCAATTCCTTCTGGTTTGTCTGAAGCCCGATTCTTGCCATCGCATCTTCCAGAGCATTGGTAGATCTTCTTGCAGTTCCTGCAATCGGTCGAATTTCAATATTACCTTTATCCACTTTTATATGCACCTCTGGCGAAGCGCCATAAAGATATTGGTTCTCTCCAAAAGAAAAATAAAAAGAATAAGGCGAAGGATTTATGTTTCTTAATGCCTTGTATGATTCCAATGGATGCTTCTGCAATGATAGCCCTTCTGTTCTTGATAACACGCACTGCATCATTCTTCCTTTCCTGATTTCATCAATGAGATAGACGACTTTCGATTCATACTCGCCAAGAGACATGTCTTCAAATCTTTGCAGTGGAAGAGGTTTAAATGATGACTTTTCCAGATTTTTTTCCAATCCATCATTTTTCCCGTTGAAAAAGACTTTTTTTATCTCTCCCGTCTCTTTGATATCATCAAAATAGATGACAGTTGACGGCATGAAAAGAAGAAAATCCGGTTCTCCATGCCCGCTGAATATGTCTCCAAAATTCTCAAAATACCTTGCGAAATCAAATGCAAAAGCGCCGTACAAGCCAAGATGACTGTCCTCTAACCCTTTGAACTTATCAAGAACTGTCCTTATGACATAGCTTGCGTTTGGCTGCCGTATCCTTTTTGCTTCTGTCAGGTTTCTTATGTCTCCCTTAGGAACCTCTCCTTCTATGCAGTGGGCTGACTTTTTGACATTTGCCGCATAACCAAAATCCTCTTTTTCAAACAGGCTTAGGATTGCTTCGCCTGTCTCAGACTGCGCAGTTAACCTGAATTTTTCATTTTTTCCTTCAATTCTTAAAGCGACATTCGGGACAATGATGCTCTGCCTTCCATAAGCAAGATTTTTAGTTCTTGACTCGAGCAAAAGACTCGCAGAATCTCCATTTTTAGAGTGATTGCTATAAAATTCAAAGGGGTTTTCATACTGCATTGCTTCTCTTTGCTGGTTTATTATATGAGTCATAACTAGATGAACTTAGTGAAATGCATATATATTTTGTGTCATAAATGGCAACATTTATTAATATCCTCATGATTTATGTATTATATGACTCAAATAGAACAAAAATTCATTGAAATTTTGGCAAAAGAGCCTGAAATCGAGAAATGTTATTCAAAAGGATTAGTCAACAGAAGAGCCCTTGCAAGATACCTTGTAAAAAAAGGAATATTTCATGAGAGCCAGATGGATACGCTGATTGGTATGATCAGACGCCACAAGTTTAAAACAACAAAAGATGCCAGCAAGCTGATCAAAAACATAAGAATAAACATCAAAGACAACATCCTGATTCTTGATTTTGAAAAAGAAAAAAATATCCTGCACAAGATTGAGAATCTTATCTCGCGCATTGATTATGACAAAGGAGAGATACTGAAAATAGTCGTCGGAACGACAAATGTGAAGATTTTCGTAGATGATTCAAATGAAAAAAAGGTTTTGGAAATTTTTTCAAACTCAAAACTCATAAGCAAGCACAAAAACATCTCTGAAATGAGCCTGATATTTCTTGACGAAGCGATTGACACAAAAGGGATATTATCTTTGGTAACAAGGGAATTTGCGCTGAATGATATCAACATCACGGAACTTTTGACAGCTACGCCTGAACTTCTGATTTATCTAAAAGAAAATCATGTTGTGAAAGCCTATGAAATAATCAAACGATTCAAGATAGAATAGAACAACCGTGAACATACGCTTTATGCTCTTCCTTTGCTTTCGCCGGTTACTATGCCTGATGCGATTATATGCGCGACCCTCAAAGGCTCAGGAATTATCGCGTGCGTGCACGTAAGTTTCAAAATTTCAACAAGTTTATCGAATTTTATTCCTGTGAACTGGACAAAAAGCTTTTTGTCATTAACAGTTACCTCATGTATCTCACCTGCTTTCTTCATCAGTTTTATCTTATCTTCATAATCAGAGACATTTTTCAAGGCCTTTTCAATCTTTTCAAAGTCAGGATAGTTTCTCATCACAGTTATGACAGGAAGCTTTACTTTTTTGCTGAGCAGCTTTATGTCAACGACATTAAAACCGCCGAACGCTATTCCGTCAAGAAAAACTATGCGCAGCTGCTCTTTATGTTTTGTGTTATTTATCATGTCTGCGATTTTTTCTGTCGCATCATTGCCATCGATTTCTATTTTTGTTGAAATCAGGCCATCAAGCCAAGAGCTTCCCCTAAATATCGTACCTACAACAAGAACATCTTTACTTTTATCCTTTTCAAACGGCGCATCATCAATTCCTAAAATACGGATTTCTTTTTTTATGAGCATCTTGAATTATTTAACTCGTCTTACAAACGATAAAAAACCAGTATGTCCTATCATTCTGGACATAGGTCTTACTTTTCTTTCAATTATCTCCCAATCCCTTTCAATAAGTTCAACAGTCTTGAAATGAACAAAGTTTTCATTTTTTGATATTTTGTTGACAAAGTCCATTGCTTGAGGAACTGTCGGTGAATATGAAACAATAAAACCGCCGATTTTCAGCGCTTTTTCAATGTCAGGAACATTCCAAGGTTCAGGGAGGTCAAGTATTATCAGGTCAAGATTTTTCTCATCTATCCCTTCATAGATGTTTTTTTTCTTAAGAAGAACATTCTTGAGGCCAAGATACTTTATATTCTGCGAAACTATTTCTGCAAAGTCATCCCTTATCTCATAAGTTACAACTTGCTTGACAAGATTTCCAAGCATGCAAGCGACTGCTCCTGAGCCTGCTCCTGCATCTAAAACTTTGCTTGTTCTGTTTATTCCAGTCTGAGTTATTATAAGGCCAAGATCTTTAAGAGAAATTATCTGCGGGCCACGTTTTATCTTTCTGTAAGAATCAATAAAACTTGGAGTGAAAATTGTGAGCTCTTTTCCCGTATTTGTTTTCACTATACCTGACTTTTTAGCAAGATCTTCTTTTTTAATATAGCCGTATTGGGAGTGATAATCCTGCTCTAAATCTTTGACATAAAACCATTTGTCCCCAAAGGCCAATATTCTTTGAATTTGTTTAAGTTCTTTCATATCATTAGATTGGCGTGCCTTTTTTAAAAACCTTTGGAAAAAATAAGTGCATAGCATCATAAGGTCAAAATTCATTAATCAAACTTCATCAATGTGCGTTTTGTGGGGATGCTCCTGGCATTTGTGAGCGTGTTCGCAACGAGCTCAATCGAAAGTCACTGGAAAATAGCTCCATCAAAAAAATATTCGAGAATTTTGATGATGCTAGGCAATTAAGAAAAGTTTAAA
>JAUYGA010000152.1 GCA_030690755.1 Nanobdellota archaeon | reverse complement strand
TTGTAATTGTCTTCTGTTACAGTATGTATGATGTAAAGCTTTTGCTTGATCTGTTTTGCGAGCTTTATTGTATCAATAACTTTGTCAAATGTCTTGACACCTCTTATCTTGTTATGCTTTTCTTCATCTGTTGAGTCTAATGAAATCGCCAGAAGGTCAACCAAACCTTTAAGCGCTCTCGCATATTTTGGATAAAGAAGGCAGTTTGTTGTTATTGTTGTGCGAAAACCCTTTTTCTTGGCCAGTTTTAATGCTTCAATCAAATTAGGGTAAAGAAGCGGCTCTCCGCCTGTAAAATCAATGAGTTTGACATGCAGTTTCTTTAAGTCTCTCAGATTGTTTGCTATTTCAGCAAGGCTTTGTTCCTTTAACTTGAAGTTTTCCTTATCCTGCCAAATATTGCAGAACTCGCATTTACAATTGCATTTCAAAGTCACATAATAAAAGCATACAAGCGGCATTTTACCTCAATATTTTAGAACTTTGTTTATAAGATTTTGTTTTCTGATATGCTTTTCATTCGCTGTAATCGCAGATCTTGTTTGAGTTATCGTCTGTGTAAAGTCCGCAGTCTCCAGGATAGCTGCAGTTTACTGTTCCCCAAGGACAGTCTGAACCTGAATTTGCCTGCCTGCTCTGGTAGTTTTCTAGGTATGTCCGTATGATTTCTGTTTCAAATCCAGGAGCATAATTTTTTATGTCTTTTATGGCCGTTTCAGCTGGCAAGTCTTTTGGAAGATTCAGGTCTTTTATGATTGTTTCCAGAGGTATTTTGCTCTCTTTTGATATCTGCTCAAGAGTCATCCATCCTTTTATGTAATCAGGATTGAGATTTCCTGCTGTGTCTGCTTTTATGTCAGGAATACTCTGCCAGACGCCTATCAGTTTTGCTACAAGAATCACTGAAAAAATCAGCGCTAGGATGAGGATTGCGTAAGTGAGAGGGCTTATCTTTTTGTTGAATATCTTGATTTCAAGAGCGCTCTTTGGGCATACGCTGACGCATTGGTTGCAATTGATGCATTCTGCGCTTGTGACTCTTTTTTTATCAGATATTGCAACTTTCATAGGGCAAGTCCTGTCGCACAATCTGCAGGATATGCATTTGTCCTTATTTCGCCATATGTTTGTGGAACCGAATTTAGTAAAAATATTCATTGTCGCTGCTAGCGGGCATAGATATCTGCACCAGAACCTATCGATAAAAATGGCAGCAGCAAGTATTGCTATTGTTATTCCTGCTGCGATAAGATTTGCAGTGAGATGTCCTTGTTCATAATCCCAAATCAGGCCTTTTCCAAAATGGAAAAATGTTGCGAAGGGGTCATAACCTCTAAAGATAAGCGTTCCTGTATATGCTGTCGCAATCAGTATTGCTATGAGTATGAGATATTTAAGATAACGCAGATACCTATCAGTTTTCTCAGCTATCGCTATTTTCTTTTTTGTAATCTTTCCAATGAGTTCCTGTACAGTTCCAAATGGGCAGATGTAACCGCAAAATCCTCTTTTAAGAATTATCACGCTAATAAGAATGCCTATTGCAAGAATCAGGCTGCTCATCAAAATTCCTGGGACCATTGATCCTGTCGAGATGAAAGTGTAAAGTGTCTCAAAACCGCCAAATGGACATAATGCATCTATTGAAGCGGCAATTCCACCTCCAAGAATAAAATGCCTAAAAGAGAATATTATGTATAGTATAAGAAAGAATAACAAAATACCATATCTCAATGTTTTTTCTTTTTTCATGAATCTGTCTGATTAAGAGTTTTCATCAGATGTTTAAATTGCTTTCTTTTTATTTCTTGTTTTTTGTTTATCTCCACTTTTCAATCATCTCTTCCTCGACAAAATGGAGTTTTCCTGGAATTATGATGCACTGAGGGAATTCTTTTACTTCGAATTTTTTCAGTTCGCTTAATTTTCCTGCTTTGATTATTTGTTTTTTTGAACCAATTGCTGCGCAGCCGATTGCAATTGTTTCTTCATTTATTTCTTTAACTTTATTTTTCAGGAGATATTCTGCAGCCTCGCCTATTGTCATGAACTTGTTGTTTATGGGATCAAGATCGAGAAGAACTAAGGTATGCAGGCCATTTTTTAAGTTCATCTTAATGACATCTATAGGTGTCTTGACATTCTCATTGTGGAAAGGGATTGATGTTGTCTTGCCGTACTTGTATAATTCAAGCCCGACAATCCCGACAGCAGTAAGAATAGAAGCATTATGTATGACTTCAACAACAAGACCTTTTTCTTTAGCTCTGTTGTATAAATCGATATGGGTTGTGGCAGACATCGGATCGCCGATTATAAGAAGGCAGTTATTGTCCTTAAGAATTTCATCCGCTTTTTTCTCAACAAGCTCTCGGTCTGCAATCTTTATCTTCTTATTGTAAAAGTTTTCCAAATCAGAAACACTGCACTGCAGTTTTGACGTATATGATTCTAAGAAAACCTCTCTGCATTTCTTGACTGCTTCAAGGCCCTTGAGTGTTATGTCTTTCTCATCCGCAAGTCCTATTCCTATTATGTAAAATACCATGCTGAAATAATAATGTCTGTTTTTATAAAAAGCTTTATTTTTTTAAAATAAATACGTCCTGAAATCTTGGAAAACTGTATTTTTCGCCTATTTTATATTGAATCATAAATTCAGCAACATTTTCTTTGGCTAATTTCAAAAGATTTTCTGTTTTGTATCGGAAAATAAATCCCAAAATTCTGGAGAAATTTTGCAGTTCATTTCCATCGGCTGGGATTGTGATTGGTTGATCAATAGTTTTATGCTCGTATGTTATTTTCGACCAAAAAAATTCCCTTAAACAATTGCCAGTTAAA
>JAUYGA010000151.1 GCA_030690755.1 Nanobdellota archaeon | reverse complement strand
GCCACAGAACCGAAGATGGAGCGAAGTATTTTGCAATATCAGAATCATTACGACAAACTTGGAAATTAAGAGGCTTATCACCATATCACGAGATGGTTAACAAATTTAGAGAAATTAATATGAATCAGGCTTTATAGTTACTCTCCGATTCTCCTAATGAGAGTTGCCATTTTCAAGTTGTAACGCACATTTATTAATGATAAAACTTTGTTTTTATAAAAAGAGGTGGCTGATGGACATTATTTATTTTTTGTATAATTTGACTCATAATTTGTGGTTTTACATAATAAGTTGTACTGTAATTCTTATTTTGGTAGTCCTTAACCTTTATCTTAAACGGAACCTTTGTGATGAGGATGCAGAAAGTTTAGATTCTTTTGTCAGAAAAGCTTTAGCTGAAGGTCATCTTGAATCAAACATAAAAAAAGTTTTGCTCGATTCTGGTTGGTCTGAACGTGAAATCGAGAATACGCTTAAAGATGTGAGAAGGGGTAAGAATATTGCTTTTTTAGGAATTACTCTGCCTTTTAGAGTTAAGTCTAAGGAAGAGAAAATGACAGAACAAGTGTCTCAATTAATCAAGGAAGAGAAACAAGATAAGCTTGATGTTGAAAAACTTTTAAAGGAAACATTTGTTATTGAAGAATCTGTTCAAGATCAAACAGGGCTTAGCGTAGCTGTTGCAAAGGTTTTAGCAATGGCTGGCAGTCTCTTAAATAAGTTGCCTGAAGAAGAAAGAAAGAAATTTGAGAATTCAGAAGATTTTGAAGTTTTTAAGAAAGTTATTGATGAAGCGAAAAGCAAAGACTCTTCAGGTATAACCGGCAAAACAACTGTTCAGGAAATAATTGCGTTATCTGAAAAAGGGATGTTGACAAAAGATGAAGCAAGAAAGCTTATGGGTTTTTCTAAGAAAACTTTGCAAACTGAAACTGGTGGTATGTCTGATAACCCTGTTGAGGCTATAGATGTTTCTCAAGAAGAAGAGGTAGCTGAAGTTGATGGCGCTTCTGATTTGAAAAAACTTGAAGATAGGCGAAAGCAGTTGCGTGAAGAACAGAACGCATTGATGCTTAAAGAAAAATCTTTAGAAGAAAAAGAGAAAGAACTTGATTTAGAGAAGGCAGATGTAGAAAATAAAAAACATCTTACCGAAGAGCTGAAAAAGGCGTTAGAACTTAAAGAAGTATCTTCTCTTGAAAAAACAGCAGATGCTTTAAGATCTTCTGAAGGAATAAATAATGAAACAAAAGAAGTATTGCGCATGCTTGATGGTCTTTTGGCAAATCTGCCTCATGAAGAGATAGTTGCATTCGCTAAATCTCAGGATTATGAGAAGTATGCTCATGTCATGAAAGAGGTTTTGGATATAGAAGCAACAAAACCGCTAGATCCGCCTGTTCCATCTCAATCTGTAAAAGCTGTAAAGGAGAATATTTTAGAGATAAAGAAAGATGATGATTTGGGCAATAAAAGCGAGGATATGGCTGCCATAAAAAATTCAATTAAATCAAAATTAAGTCAGCAGATTTAGAGCAGATTATGGGTTTTTTATTTTTTCATTGTATATAAAGTATAAAATCCCGCTAAATATAAGAATCTAGCGGGATTTAGATTTGTTTGTTCACAACAAATCTGAAGATAAAAAGTAGGAATGAGCATAAAAATATTACTTCTTCGGTTTCTGTTAGGCTTATTCTTGCGTTTTGTTGGTTTTATTACATAAAGACTCATGATGTTAGGGATGTTGAAGCAAAGGAAGTCAAGAAGGCTCTTGGTTGTTATGGTCATAAAAACGGTTGTTTTGTGTATTGTTGCTCTGATTGTGGTCAGTGGGTTTTTCAGAGTTTGGGTTGCAATGCCAGGATTTGTAGTTGTTGTGGTAAGCGTTATGCTGATTCTTGGGCTGTTGGTTTGTCTAAACGTATGTTCAAAGTGCCTCATAGGCATGTTGTGTTGAGTGTTGCTTCTGAGTTATGGCCTTATCTGAAAGATAATTGGCCGCTTTTGAAAGTTTATCAGGATAGTGCTATTGATGCTTTGAATGATTATCTTCCTAAATCTATGCGTGATGATTCTATAGAGGTTGGTGTTATTGTTGTTTTGCATACTTATGGTAAGGATATGAAGTTTCAGCCTCATTTGCATTTGATTATGACTGAAGGAGGTTTTGATTCTAGGAATGAGTTTGTTCCTAAGGTTTATTTGCATGCTGATGGTTTTGCTGAGTGTTGGAAATATCATGTCTGCAAAAACTTCTCTAAGGCAGGCGTGCCTTTTGCCGTTACAAACTGGTGTTTTAGGAATAAACGGTTTTATGTATGGGTGCACAAGGATGGCAGGATAAATCATCCAAGAGTTATTGCAAGATACCTTGGCAGATATGTTAGGCATCCGGTTATTGCAAATAGCAGGATTGATTTCTTTAATGAAGAGAAATTGCTTGTAGGATTTCATTATCATGACCACCAAGATATCAGGCATGATGTGGTCATGCCTGTTGATGACTTCATTACAGCATTAATAAGGCATATTCCTCCAGAACAATTCAAGATGATAAGATACTATGGTGCATATGCCAGACGTTCTAAAAAAAGATTCAAGAAACATTTACAGTCAAGTATAGAACAATTGAAGCTCACTCTTTTTGGTATTGAACGGCCAAAGAAGATATTAAAATGTCCGTACTGTGGCGGAAAACTAGAATTTGTATGGTACATAAAAAAGCCTCCACCGGAAATTCCAAAGATACAAGGAGAATTGTTTCAATACTGCTAGCTGGCAGAATAAGAAAAGTTATTTTTGGGAGCGATTAGCGACCTTTTTTATTTTTTAATATGCCTCGTCATGGTGGTCAAGAGAGATGACTTTGACAATATTGCCTTCAATCTTATATACGAGGACAAAAGGGCCAAAATGAATTCTTCTATAACCTGCCAAGATGTTTCTTAAAGGTTTGTAATGCTCTGGATTTTGAACAATATCGATAAGTTTTTTCTGGATTTGTTCGAATAGTTTGCAATCTCTTTTTTTCAGTTTTTTCATGGACTTTTCAAACTCAGAACTGAATTCAATTAAATATTCCATTTTATAAATTCTTCAAATAACTAACGGCATCTTTCTGGCTGAGCTTTTTCACACTTTTGCCTTTAGCCATGTTTCTCTCAATTTCTTTATATCTCTGGATGTTTTCCATCATCACTTTGTTCCTGAGAAGTTCTACCATAAATTCCTGTATGCTTCTGTATCCATGTTCTTCAGAATATTCTTTTGATGCTTTCAGTAAGTTTTCAGGCATACTCATGCTGATTTGCTTTAATGCCATATCGCAACCTCCATGCATTTATAAATACTTAAAAATACTTATAAATATATAAATCTTTTCATTAATCCGAGGTTTCTGTAAGATTCTTTGTTTTTGTGAAGCAGCAGACTTATTTTGTTATCCCAAAATGACTAGATGCCAGTCTTAACAAACTATAAAACCATAAATTATTTATACTTAAATCAAATACTTGTTTCTTATGGAATACCAAACACAACTGCCGCAACCGGAGCAAGTTCTTGAAGCATTTGAATTTATG
>JAUYGA010000147.1 GCA_030690755.1 Nanobdellota archaeon | reverse complement strand
ATTAAGTTAAGGGAAATAATGGATGAAGGTGTTGAAAAAAATACTCCTGATTTATTAAAATTAGAAAATAGTGAGTTTAGGATACTACCGAAAAAATATTGCAGCAAAATGTCAGTTGATTTCTTTGGAGACCAAGTCGTTATTTATTCTGGCGAAAAACATGGAAAGCTTAAGGAAGACCCAACACTCTTTGTTTTAAAAAGCAAAGAAGTATCTGATGGCTTGAAGAAGCTTTTTGATTTTATGTGGGAGCATTGCGAAAAAGTAGAATGACTATTTCTTGTAGAATATGCACGACATTACAGAGCCATTTGCATTGTTCGGTATTTTTATTTTTTCAGCTTTTTGACAAACGGGCGTAAAGCCATTATCTGATGCTTCTGAGAAAAATTCATTTGCATTATATTTTTTTGAAAAGCCTACTTCTCTTGGTTTATCAGATGAACTTAATAGATATGCAAGACCATCGCATCTTTCAGTCATGTTTGCTCTAATCACGCTGAATGTTGGGCCATAAAGTGGAATCACAATATCTTTTTCTGTCTTTAGCTGAAAACTGATTCTGTCAGGATTGCTTTTTTCATACTCAATAGCGACGTGCCATCCATTGCTTTCTGCTAGCTTTGGAAACAATAAACCTAAAGCATGAGCAAACATTGCTTTTTCTTCAGGAATATCATAAATTTGCTTCCAGAACTGCTCATTATCACCACCTGCTGAATGTAAATGAGTGTCAGCTACAAGAATACCATTTGATTCAAACATCTTTGATGCATTTCTAAAAAAGTCATTTTGATTGACCATTTGGCCGCCAAAATACGAAACGCAAGCATTGCTGCCAACATGAACTTTATCGAATGACTGTGGAATTTCGTTGACAATCTGCACATATTTCTTCCATCGGGGATTTATCTGCTCTAGAAATTGTGTAATTTCTGTTTCGTTTTCTGCCAGAGCATGTTTGCTTGTATCAATGGCATGATAACAAATAGTTTGCTTGCGTTGCACTGCTTTTGCAAGTAGCTGCTTATCTATCTTCGGGCTTGGACCCATTGAGTAATAATCAAGAATGCCCTTGTCCTTCATTTGTTCAAGTAAAGGAGTTAGAATGTTTTCTGATGCTTTCTCTCCTGCTTGAGCAAGCGAACTATAATTAGGCGAGTTTTTTATCGCTTTCCAAAACGCATAATTGCAGTAAGAATATTTGCTCACATCTATTGGTTCTGAATCCTTAAGAAAAGAAATAATTTTTTGTGTTTCTCCAATATCCAGCAATGGCTTATGAAGTTTGCTGTAAGCTTCAATAACTCCATTTTCAAGACCATTAGAACTAACTAATATTTTTTTTAATTCCTTGTCTATTGTCCAAAGATTAGTTTTACCTAGAGGAATAGCACCTGCTTCAACAATGGGTTTAACAGATTCGTTAAATGATTCTATTTCAAATTCCTCTTTATCTGAAGCTACTACAAAAACAGGAACTTTTTTTGATACAGCTCTTTTAACATAAGGAATCACATTGCCATCGTTATAAAATGATGTTGTATTGACAACTAATGCAAGCAGTGATTGTTTACCATCAGGCAAAAGCTCTTCAGGCTTTGGTCGAGCCGACCCACCAAAATGAACTCCGTCGTAGGGTGTAAGGATATACACTTCTTCTCTATTTGCTAGACTTGAATTATTTGTCATCATTGCACCACCATCAGCTCATTCATCAAATGCATTGAAAGCCATCTCATGTATTCAATGTTTTCAAGAAGGCCTTTGTCTTGCTTTCTGTTTGATTTGTAAATGTCAAGGTAAATCTTGTCTCTTATTGTGAAGTATTCTTCGAGTTTTGTGTCGTCAAACTTGTTGTATATTGAGATGTTTATCCGCACCATTGCATTAACGCCTTCATACATTCTGATGATGTCTTTGTCAGGGTTTTTCTTGTAGTGCTTTCCGATGTGCCTGTAGGTATCTGCAATCTTTTCAATGTATTTTACTATAGAATAAATGTTGGCTGTTTTTTTATGGTCTTTGTATTCCATCTTGTTAAGGATTCTTATGCAGTAATTGGTAAATCTTTTCACATCCCTGTACTTGAAATTCAAGTCTTCAATCTCCTTTACATTGCCTTTTTTTAAAGCAGACAAGCTTTGCTCTCCCATTAAGAGCAGGCTGTTGAATGCTTGCTGGAGCATTGAATCGAAACCATTGTTTGAGCTTGCCGAAACTTCAATTATTCTGAAATGATTGTCTTTCTGCTCTACGACAGAGAATGAATGAAGCGAATTGGCATACCCTCTTACAAACTGGTTAATGTCAACCTTTCTTTTGTTTATGTCCTGCAATTCTGTAAAGTTAAGGTATAGATTAACTTCAGTTGCTCCTGAGAGATATGAGCTTAATATTCTGTGCTTTATTAAATTCAAGTTAGGAGTATTGATTTTTATCTCGACAACCTTGTCAGTTTTTCCGCCAGCATGCCTTAACACTAATGCTTTATCCCTTTGGGATGCTACAATCTCATCTCCTGCCTGAAGATTGTTGGCTCTAATCCACTCTATTGGAAGTGTGATTGTAAAAGAGCCATTCCTTTGATTTACGATTTTACGATTCATTTTATAACCCCGCAGCTATTTTATAATTCTTTGAATAAAACTTACCAACGCCATTTTGCTCTATTGAGTTCAGAGCATTGTCAATGTCATTGACATACCATTCAAACTCTTTAATGTCTTTTTCTTTTGCAGTTTTGCCAATAATATCTGGGCTTATCCACTTTGCCTGCCTTACATTCCAGAAGGCTCTGCATGGCTGCCAAAGCTGGCTTATCTGTTTCATGCCAACTCCAATACCGCAAAGCATCCTGACAGCAGATTTTTCTAAATCCCTTTGTGTTGCCTCGGAAAACTTGTTTTCAGGATTATACAGCAAGCTAGTCATGTCTTGAACTGGGCTGCCTTTTGCAGCAGTTTCAAAGTCAATAGCAGAAATTATCTGCTCTTTTCTAAAATTACAGACCAGATTTCTGGGAGCATAATCTCCGTGAATCCAATGCTGTGCATTGGATGCTATAATCTCACCAAAGTGATTTTTATTTTCATCTAATCGCTGGGCTAGATTCTCATACCCTATATTTTTCAAATCCACTATGAAAGGATTGAATCTTTGCATGCAATATTCTGCGTCAATCTTTCTCTGAATAGGAGCATTTTTGCTTATGTAGTCGCTGTTCTCCCGCAAGAATTCAAACATCTGCTGATAAAGCCCGATGGCCTGCTCAAAGCATTCTTTCTTTTGCTCTTCTTCAAGAGCTCCCCAGCCATATTCATCATGAAGCACATCCTTGAAGTTTCTGCCTTTGTCTTCCATTTGAGTTACTTTGAATTTTCCAAATTGCTTAGTGCTTGCCAGTTTTGGCATGCCGAATCTGCCGTCAAACAGTCTTAGCAAAAATTCTTCGTTTTCACAATTTTTGGAGTTATCATAAGATTTCAATATCATGTTAGTAAAATGTTCAGAAGGAAGTTTTGTTACGAGCAGGTTTACGTCATTTCTGCACCCGCTCATCCTTTTTTTCAAATAGTGGTATCGATTGCCCCCTTCAAAATAGATAGTGATGAACTGTCCAGCCTGCGCGTCTTCAACTTTAATGTTTTCAACCAGCTCTTCGTTTAACTCACTGTTGATTGTCTTTTTTAATGAACCGCCTTCAAATGATGGACTAATAAGACATTCCAGTATCCTGTCGTTTAATGCTAAACCATTCATTTAACCACCCAATAATGTTATTACTGCTTGGTAGTGGTATTTAGTATATAAATCTTTCGGGAATTGAGACCGAAAACCGCAAAATGCTACCGAATGCTACCGTTCGGTTGGTGAGATTTAATATACTTGAAATTCTAAATTGGCTTTAGTGAGGTGTTTGGACCACAGAGAAACGAATTGAACAGGTGGTTCAAATGAACAGCTTAGAAAAATTTATTGAATTGGTCGAAGTGGCTTGCGAGCAGGAAAAAGATAAGATGCATCGTGAAATTGGCAACATCCTTGACGGCGGATATGGGTTGAGCAGGGAGCGAATAAGGGTATATGAAGCCTATCGTGAAGCCAAAAAGGCAGTTATTGATGAAAACAGAGCCGTATTGGTCAGAGCAGTGCTCGAAAATATGTCGGGATTGGACAGGCATCTCGATGCCGTCTATGAGACAATAGTAGTTCCGCAGATGAGAGAAGGCTACCTCAAGAGGGGCATTAGAGTATTGTTCAGATGTCTTGAATGAACTGACAAAATGCCCAATAAAATCATCTTGCCTCTGAGAAGCTTGTCAGAAAAGAAGTTTTTCAGCATAATGCAGAATAACCGCATTGTTAGTCTCAAGCATTTTTACAAAAAAATGCCAAGAAAACAAGTTTATCAAATAATGAGAAGACTTGATGCCATACAAAAGTGCCTTCAATCGGCAATATTCACAAAAAAAATCGATTATTGCAGCGTCACAGGCAAGCCCGTTATTGTAGTTTATTTTAATTCTGAAATAAAATTTCACAAGTTAGAAAACAACGAAGAGATTGCTGTTATTTCGCCTTTGGCAGCATGAGCTGCTTAGGAGTTGATAAAATGGAAAATCACAAAGAAATAACACTTAAAATTCTGCTGACCAGAGAGCAGAAGAATATTTTAGAAGCAAAAGCCATGAGCTATGGCTTCAGAAGCAAAGGAGAATTTGCGAGATTCATGTTATTTTCGCCAGTGGGTTTTATTGAAAAAATAAACGACATCCACAAGAAAGTATGCGAGCAAAAATGATGATACAAGAGCGAATCAGAAAAAGAAATGACAGCAGGACATTTTCATGCTCGGATGAGTTATGGGAAGAAATGCTGAAGGCCACAAGAGGACTTACATCTGTTTCTAGTTTTATTAGGATAGCTGTTGACGAGAAACTAAGGAAAGACGGGCTTAGAAAGTAATTAATAAAAAATGATTTGCATTTGCTGTTGGAATTAACTATTTCATTTACCCTTCATAAATTAGAAAACAAAGAAGAGATTGCTGTTGTTTCAGCACAATGATTTATTTTTTCTTGAAGTCCTTGAATAATTTGTTGTACTGATTGTGGTCCATATAATCAAGAACTAATCCAACAATCTTAACATCATTGCCTATTAATGTATAAATCAATCGCCAATAATCAAAGAGATTTACAATCCAAACCTTGTCAGTCCCATATTTTTGTATTGCCTCTTTTGTCAGGTATTCTTTTTGAACATGCCGCCCATAATGAAAATCTCTCTTTATATTATCTAAAGCCCTGTCTATCGAATCCAGCAATTTCATATTGAATGTCTTCTTTTTATTCTCTTTCTCTTCGTCTTCAACTGTTTTCTTTAAAAGGTCATATTCTTTTTCAATATCTTTGTCAAATCTGATTTCAATCTCTTTTTTCATTCTCAACCTCTTATTTTAACTGAGTCTTTCAATTTCTTTTGAAGAGTAGGACTAATATCTTCATGCCAAATCCAAGACACGCCCTTTTTGCTTATATAAACTTTTCCAGCGTCTTCCAAATAATTAAGTATAACATTCAAGGTCTGGCGTATCATTTTTTTTGGCAATCTCCTCATCAGTTCATTCTTTGATATTACGGCTTCTGATTTTTTCAATGAATCCTCAACCATCAAAACAGTATCAAGCCGGGGATAGTGTATTATCCGCACAGGTTTTTTTCCCAATTCCATCATCAATTTCAATTCAATCACCGATTCAATTCAATTCTATCAAATTCTATTCATCCATATCAAAGCATACGACTTATGACAAAGGCATATACAACTATGTATATATACATACTTGTATATAAAGCTTTCTATTTTTATTGACAATTAAAATTTTATAAAAACATGCCAGACAAAAATGCCTTCAATCAGCAATATTCACAAAAAAATAGATCTATAATTTTTTAAAGACACTAATAATAACAATAGCAGCAACTTTAAAAGTTCCAAAACTA
>JAUYGA010000146.1 GCA_030690755.1 Nanobdellota archaeon | reverse complement strand
ATTAAGTTACTTCTATAAAATCTATAAAAGCCAAAGCTGTGGCGTATGCCGCCAATTATACAAACACATTCATAATAAACAGCCAGAACCCGACGGAGATTCCATGAGAGGAGGGTTCAATTATTAGAGAAACAGCAAGTGTTTGTCGGCGGCATGGCGAAAAACGAGCCAGACACAGCTTTGGCTTTCAGAATGAAAAAAAGCATCTGAGATTTGAAAAATTCAAATCACTAATCGACTATAAAAGCCACATAAAACCCCCTATATAGGGTATATACCTCATATGCTAAATGTATATATACCGAATATTAATCCTTAAAAAAAATTGGGAGGGTAATAAAATGAGTAAAAAACTAGTGTTATGGCCATACCTACCGGGCCAGAAAAGACTAATAATAGATGATGTAATGTCCAATGGAAGACAAGTGGTCTTTTTTAATGGAAGCACAAAAGAATTTGAATTTATAGATAATGACATGAGACAAATCATCAGCTCTATTGATGAGTTTGAAAACATTGCCAAAAATGACGAGCTGAATGTCCTTTACTCAGGCAACATGATTAAGGATCTTACAAGCATGCTTAAGAAAAGAAATCTTGCTTTCATAGAGAAGAAAGAAATCTATGCTTAAAGCAGTTAGAGCAATTGTTGGATCTTTATAATTTTTATTTTTTAAAGAATTATTTTGTTTTTTTGAACAATGCTAGGAGTAATACTTATCAAAAATCTCAATTTTCATTATTTCTCATCTATCAGCTTTCTCATCCTATCAACAAACATCTTGGCATTCCGGTGATATCTGTCATAGTCTTCTCCTTTGATTTCTTTTATTTCCCTATGAGTTATCTTCTTGTACAAAGTGTAGAACTCTTCCATATATTTGACATACTGTTTTTCCAGTTTGTTATGCTTGACAAACTTATCAGTCAGAAGGTCAGGAACATGTATCGGACTGGCAGGAACCTCGCCTATTTTCATCAATGCTGCATGAGATGCATCAATCATTGCCCAGTACAGATCTATGGTCGCCTGAATTATGTGCCATTTTGAATTGTGAAGTGTTGCAGGCGCTCTTGTATAATATGCCCACATTGCCTCTCTTGAAGGTCTTATCCTTCCCTGACGAAGAAGCATCTGGAGAGGGTCAAAAAATCCAGTATCAACTAGTGCAACCCCATCTCGAAGAATATTTATTGCAATAGGATCTGAAATCTTTACATATTCCCAGAAATCTGTGAATTTTATTGTTGTGATATGCAATCTTTGAGATGTTTGAACAATTAACTTTTCAGTTATTATCCTGTATGCTTCAACAACCTCTTGACTGAGGACCATTGTTGTGTCATCTATTATTATGAGTATGTCAACATCGCCGCTTTCTGTTGAAGTTCTCCTTGCAGCTGCGCCAAAAAGTATTATTGCTCTTAGAAAATTTCCAAACTCCTTATAAATTTTTTTAGAGAAATCATAAGCTATATCAATATCTTTTGTTCCATAATGCATCACATTAGGATTTGGTTTCCTGTCTATGTCAAATTTCAATTTTTCACCTTGTAATTAACCCCTGCTGACAAAATTAACCGAACGAGCTTTATTAAGCTTTATTGTCATTTCAAAATGAAAACAAGCAAAAGATCTCACATATTAGTTTTTATGAACGCAAAGGTTGCCATCAATTTATGAGGCTCCTTTAACTTAGACATTAAAAGAGTTGATGGGGATGCCCCGCGCCTCATGAAAATGCAATTTTCAGGACACCAAAATCTTCGATTTTGCGTGTTTTACAAAAGGCGCGTCAAAAGAGGTGCGGGACAAGCCCGCACGACGTTCGCTATCTGTCGTTAAAGTGAGCGAACATCTGGAGTGGGACTCAGTGACTTGTCGAACGAAGTGAGACTCGCTAGTCATTGATGTCCCACACTAAGGCGGGTAACGTCTAGGGTGCAACCCTGACGGTTTCAACGATACGTCGACAAAAACAGCGACGAGCCAAATCGATGGCAACCCAAACGAACTTTGTGAATGAACTAAGCAAAGCGAAGTGAGGCTTTCACAAAAAACGCGTTCAAAAATTTGTCACATAAGTTGACTACGCACCAAACACAAAAATAATTAAATACCAAAAGAACACATAAACAAACACAAGCCAATTCAAACAAAAAAGCAGATACCTGCAGAAATAAAAAAATGAACAAATTCCAACAAGACAAAAATCCTGAAGGATTATCAGAAGAAAGCAACATTTCTTCAGATAGCCAAGACAATATGAATGATGATTCCAAGAAAAATATTGACAAACTTCTTTCTGCAGTAGAATTTTCAATGCAAAAAGCAATAGGTGTCAAGATAGACGAGCTCAACAAAGATATAACTGAAAAATTAAGCAGAGGATCAATCATAGGCATCCATGTCGACACAATGTTGAAATTCAAGGATGCAAAAAAGAAATTTAAGCAGGATTATCTAAAGAAGCTGCTCACGACAAACTACGGCAATGTTTCTCTTGTTTCAAAACTGACAAAAGTTGACCGACGTTCTATTCATCGTCTTCTGTCCAGATCAAAAAAGGATCTGAACAAGATAAGGGAAGAAATGCTGAAAAAGGATTATGTGAAAAAAATGGACATAAGTTTTGAACTCAGCGGCATTCTTGAGAACTATAAGGAAATAATCCATCCAAAGAGGCTTGAACATGCTTATTCAAATATGGAAGAGACTTCTGAGGAGATTGCGAAATCAATAGAGGAAGAGCCATTGACTTTAAAGGAAGCGGAAGATGAATTTGAGAAAGAATATCTTACTCAAGTGTTCAAAGAGTATAAGGGCGAGGTCAAAGAGCTTGCCAAAAAGATAAAACTGCGTTATGAAACTCTGCACAGGAAACTGAAAAAGTTTGGTTTGATCTAACATCAAAGTAACGCCTTAAGAACTCAATTCTCTATTTTTATCTCAATAATATTCTCTTTTAAGTTAGGTATGAGAGTCATTTTAGTCTTGTTGTTGTTTAACCTAAACACATCTGCCAACCCTTTTGGAAAAGTGAGCCCCCAGCTGTTGCCGATTTTTATCATCTTTTTGGAGTATTGTTTTTTAAGCCTCTGAGCATCTACTTTCAATGCAGCTTCAGTTGCCTGTTCTTCTGTAAAAACCTTAGCTCCGCATTTTGGGCATTCTGAAGAATCCATCTCTATTCCCCTTATTTTAGTTTTCACTTTCCTTAACGGCACCAAACAATCAAAGCATACTTGTTTTTTTTTCATTTTCATCTTCCTTCCAGCTATTACCTACCTTCCCCTCTCGATTATGACTGTTTTAATAGATATCAACATTCTGGCTCCGAATCTCTTTTTTCTGAAAACTGTGAAAAAAGTCAGGCCATTATTGAAATATCTGCTATTTGTCAAATGATTCCTGAAAACATGCTTAAAAGATTTTTTCCCTCTCACAGCAGTCTCGATTGCCAAGCATTTCGCTTCATCGCACTCCATTCCAAAAGCTTCGCTTCTGGCAATGAGCCGCTTTATAGCATGCATCTCAAATGTAACTTCAATATCCATTTTCCGCCTCAAATATATAAAACTTTTGGTTAAATTTAAAGTAAAACTTATTGTTAAACTAATAATGCGCCTGCTTCCACAGTTATAGGTCTTACCAGAGATCTTAATCTTGATTTTAATCTTAATATGCGTTGCTGCAAAAATTCCGCAAACATTTCGGCAGCAGCCGCAAACATCTCAACAACAACCGGAAGAACAGCCAGAAAACAAGTAAAAATGCAGAAAAATTCCGAAAAACAACAAAAAAACCAGCATGACTTTTTTGTCTCACTATTACATATGCGACCTTGAATTTCTTTAAATACTCCCGGGTATTAGTATACTTACGCAAACATAAATGTCCCTCAGAATAAAAAGCGCATAAAGAAGAGGAGATAGATTAAACTAACAAAAAAATGACAAAATTAGCAAATTAAAAGTAAAAATGTAAAGAAGGTCAAACCGATGTATGCAGCGCCTCAACCTGAAAAAGAAATAGAAGAAATATGGCGGCATTACAGAGCCAATTCAGAACCTGGCTTAGCAACCATACTTTCTGGCTCACAAGGAAATGGTAATCCAGCAATGCAATACAGCATGCACTCTCCTAGTCCTTACACTGGAATGAGCATGACAACTGGCGGAACAGTTTACGGCAGCGCTAGAACATCATCTGTCATGAGCGGAATGATACTCGGAGCGCCAAACTATTCTGTAACTCCTTATTTTATGAACGGCGCAAGCTCTCAATCATATGGCCTTGCTGGAATGGGAAAAGGAGCTGGATCTTATTCAACAACAGGGAGTTATGCTGGGATGGGCGGCGGTAAAGGCGGCGGAGCAAGCGCAAGCAGTGGAAGCTCAGGCGGCGGGAAATAAAAAGTTAAAAAAATAAAAAAGCTCTGTTGAAAATGCAGTCTGCGCCTTTTTCGCGAAGCTCCTTTAATAAAAACACATCAAAAGAGTTGAGAGGGTTGGCTCCTACGGAGCTTCAACGGTACTTTACAAAAAACATCGAGAGCGTAGCTTGGCGCAGACCGAACGAAGTTCGATTTTCAACAGAGAAATATAAGGAAAAAATAAAATTGTTATTCAAGCGGAACTCCGCTCCATAAAGTCCAGTCATTGCTTGGCGCATAATTGCCAAAAACAAAATATGGCCTTTCCATATATCTAAAATAAGAATTCTGAACATTTTTCCAAAACATATCCCCTTTGGCAGGCGAACCTAAAGTCATGCCATGAACTTGGCTTCCAAAGTATCTCCATGTTTTCATAAGCCCATGAAAGTCAGACATATCTGTTGTCGCATCTGCGCCTGGCTCGACAGTCAATGCGCCAGAATAACCATGCTTTTTCAATATTGCAATCATTTCTTTTACAGGCGTTGTTCCTTGACCTGGAGCAAGATGATCATCCTGATATCCCATGTTGTCTGCCAAATGTATGTTTCCTATAATCTTTGATTTTGCCAAGTCTTCTGTCTGATCAAGCAGCCATGTTTTAAAACGGTCATTTGTCTTCTCAACAGTCTCTCCTGACTTTGCCTGAAAATATTTTCTCCAAGTGTTGACGTGTCCTGTATCAAATGTCGCCTTTACATGATTTTCTGCAATTTTCATTGCCTGTTCCATGTTTCCGACTTTCTTTTGTTCAACAAGCAGTTTTGCCATTCCCTCTCTTGCTTTGAATATTAAGGACTTCAATTCCTGCGGATGGCTCCCATAACTTTCTGGAAAAATATTTTCTAATGCAATAAATACTGGTTTTTTCAGTTTTTTTTCTTTTGTCAGATTATAAGCATGCATTGCCGCTTCAGCATATCCTGCTACGCTTTTTTCAAGAGCATACTTTTCAATCGGCTGAGCATATCTGAGGAGCAATCTTGACTCTTCAGCAGACTGTTCATAACCTACTGAGCCCTGTCTGATGTTTTCTATGTCATGCCTTGTACTGAATATACTGCGGTTCAGATATTCCACAGGGTCCTGGCCAGGGGGGACCATTCCTTGAACTCCTGTCCTTTTTAACTCATCCCATTTTTCAGGTGTTAATTTCTCTTTAAGATTTTCATAGAAAGCTTTTGTCTCTTTAAGTTTTTCAAGATTTTGTTTTGACCCTTCAAACCTGTTGGCGTGATACAATGCCCAACCTTTTGACTGGCCGTATTGCGATTCTATTGATGCGCGGATAAACATCTCTTCTGGTGTTTTCCATTGGTCTCTTGTTTTTCCTTTATTGAGCTTCGCTGCCTCTTCTTTGAATCTGTCAAAGGTCCAGGGTGTTACTTTGAATCTTCCTGTCTCTTTGTCAAACTTAGGAACTCGCCTATACAATTCGTCATCTCCAGGCATGACTTTATTATTTTCATAATCAATGAAATCACCTTTCTCAACCCAATGCCCATTTGAATCTTGATATCGCTCTTTTTCATTAGTAACCCAATCTGGCCTGTAAACAATCTGATTTTTTCTTACCTGAGACAAAACTTGACCGGTTCTCCAGTCTACTACCCTAAGCGTAGCTCTCTCTGGCTCGTCATTATATCCTCTGAATGATTTTCCGCCATCAGCCCATTCCTGTTCTGATATTGGTCTCTGAAATTCTCCTGTATGGACAACTACTGAACCGCCGTCTGCAGTATCTACTGCAAATTCAATTGCTCTTTTAACTTCATCTATAGCGACTTTTCTGTATTCCTGATTGAAGTTTCCAGAATTTGGATCTTGTCCTGATAATCCTGATATTCCAAAAGAAGCGTGTGTTGTAAGGTTTACTTTGTTTACTTTGGCTAGCTCCCATAACGCCTGCCTGTCTAATTTTCCATAAAGTTCTGGAGTCTGGCTCTGCCGGTTTCCTCTGCCTGTTCCTGGAAACTGTATTTCTAAATTTGCAACGCCTGTTCTCATCTTTGCTGCAATACCCCTTATGTTTCCTGCAGCAATTCCCATCGGAAGGCTCATTCCAATATCGCCGACGCCTGTTCCAGGGATTGTCTGTCTTGCATAGTCAAATGTTTCAGGTATGCCTGGCAGATCATCAGCCACTTCTGTAATGACATCTCTTATGATATCTTTAGAACCAAGGCCCACATATCCTGAATTTCCTGAATCCATAGGCGAACTGTAACCTGTTGCAAATTCCATAACAACAATAATGGATTTTAAAGTTTTTAAACCTTTGTTTTTGAATTGAATAACATTTAAATTACTCACCAGAAAACGCTAACAGCGCCAATTTACGCCAAAATATTTATAAAACAATACCATTAACCAGGAAGTACAGGGGGTTTATATGGGGAAAAAATCAGGTTTAGTAAAACCAGGTTCAGTAGAAACACTCGAAACACTGATAGTTGAAAGACAAAAAGGGAAAAATCTAGTTTCAATGATGAGCCAAGCGCTCGCCAGAGATGCATATCAGGTTGTAATAGAGCTGTTAAGCAATTCTTATGATGCGGATGCTAAAAACGTCAGGATACATTATGATCCGGAAAAAAACATGCTTGCGATTGAAGATGATGGTGAAGGCATGGACAAAGAGAAGGGCATAAGAAATTTTTTCAGATTAGGCGACAGCGAAAAAATAACAAATCCAATAACAAAAAGCGGAAGAAAACGCATAGGTCATTTTGGAATCGCAACAGTTCTCTTGGAATTTCTGGCAAATAATTTCACACTCGAATCATGGTATGGATCGGAAAAAATTGCAGCAGCTGAAGATTTCAGCGATAGAAGCAGAGACCCTGACAAAATAAATGTTAAAATCTATAAGTGTAATCCTGAAGAACATGGCACAAAAATAGTCATGAACAACCTTAAATTTCTGGAAGATGGACGAGACTTTGACGTCAAAACACTCAGGGAAAAAATCCAATGGGAAATGCCCATAAGACCTGATTATTCTGTATATGTCAATAATGAAAAGATTACGCCAAAAAGAATAGACACTGCCAGAAAATACATTGGCGAAGCAATGTTGAAAAAGGCTGGCGAAGTTAAAGTCACAGCATATCTCACTTCAGAACGCGTGAAAGATAAGGGTTTTTATTTCTATGTCAATGGAAGACTTGTCGGAGATTCTGATATGCTGAAGAGCGATTCAGAAAGAGGATTAAGGGATAGGCTGATTTGCATTGTTGAGGCGGATGGTTTGGACAACTGCATAGGATTTGACAGGACAAGATTTCAGACAGACCACCCTGCATTTAAGGAAGTTACCGATTTTGTTCTGAAAACTACCAAGTCAATCAGAGCAGATTATGATACTGAAGAAAAAGTTAAAAACAGAACAAAACTCAGAACCATAACTGATGAAGCCCGAATGAGATTAGAAAAAAGAATCAATATCAAAGCCAAAGACTTGATGTTAGAACCAGAAAAAGGCGATTATAAATTAAAACTTGAAAAGCTTAAGGATGAATTTTCTATTCTGGATGAGACCAAACGAGCAATAATCATCGATCCTTCTGTTATGAACCTTGCCGTAAAAAATTACGCTTTCCTTGACGTGATAATGGTCGCTTTTGAAGAGTATGCTGCCAGCGCAATTGCGAAATACAGTATAGGAATCAACGGCAAAAAAACCATTTCAGATTTTGAAAAATCCAAGATGAATGCATTAGACATCCTTAGAGGCAAAGGAGACAGTCTTTCAAAAATTTTGGCAATGGAACACAAAGAGAGCATGCATGCAGGAATAAAACTCAACAAAAACAGGGTTTATAACCTTGCAGAGATCCAATTGTACCTGGAAATAGATAATACTTTTGCCAAAAGACTTGAGCAGGCTGCGATTTTAACGTCAAAACACAGCGGGTACATGGCGGCAGATATTGAAACGTGCGCTGAAAAGATAAAGAATTTTGTGCCAGTATACAAAGTTGTGCAGGATTTTTACAAAGGAAAGTCGCAAGTTAGTTC